>NZ_JAKUXJ010000004.1:190038-388021 GCF_026782895.1 Streptococcus mitis | reverse complement strand
TTCTCATACTCATAGATAACATGAGTTGTACCTTCTTTTAACTGACCTGTTTCAGGTGCAGATGTTGAAGAAACACCAACTAGATTGTATTTTTTACCATCTACAGTGATAGAAGACGGACGCTCATCTGCGTTTTCAGCAGCATTATAAGTCACAAGATTTCCGTCAGATCCATAAATAGAAGTTAATGGTGTGTCTTTATAAGTCTCCTTAATAGATTGATTTGTTCCTTTAATCACATAGTCTACCACTACATCTCCATAATGAAGCGTAGAAACATCCTGATCAGCCATATCTTCAAATTCTGAAGCATAATATTTAACAGAAGGATTGTATTTCGAGTTAAAAATTTTAACATAATTAAAGAAGGTCTCAGGATTAATATTAACATCATGAGGAATAGTTTTCCAGTCACCGTTATTTGGTGTGATATAAGTATTTTGGTTTGAAACTGACCTAATTAGATGATCATTCTGAACATAAGTATCATCTACTAAGCTTGGATTAGCTAGAGCACCATAAGTATTTTTTCCATTACTGTCTTTATAATATGGGCGAGTTTGAGGATAATCTTCTAGAATTTGGCAACCTTCTTCATATGAACCAAGCCTACTTTCAGAAGAACATTTCCAACCAAATCTAGCGTCAATTGGTAAGTACTTGATCTTCTTAGCTTCCTCCAAGGGTACGGTCACAGATACACGAAAAGCAGTTGATCTCAATGTTTGTGAACTAACAGCATATATATTAACTTTATCATTGAAAGATTCACGTTCACTGTCATAATAATCATTCATATTAACAATGGAAGGTTTCTTACCAGCCGCTAGTTCTTCTGCAGTTGGAACAATCTCCTTTCCATCAGTTGATTCCATATCTTTATTATACGAAAACTCTTTCATAGGAACATTGACATCTACAGGATTTTCATTAGCATCACGTGTTCCGATCAAAGTGAAATCAACTTTAGAACCAACTATTTCTGGTATACGAACACGAACGCCTTCGACTGTTTCGCCATGAGTACTTGAGTGCATTCCTTTAAAGGCTACGGTGTAATTGTAGACGACACTTTTACCATCTTCACTAAAATGTGCTGGAAGCCCTTCAACATTGACGTAACCGCCTTCATCAATGATATTGCTACCATCTGGTTCGTCTGATTTTCGTGAGGTGACACTAGTAGGGTCTGGTGCAACCCTATTGTCTACTGAAGAAGTGTTCTCAGCATCAGTTGAATTAGTAATACCTAGTGTCTCTGAAACATTTGCTGGTTCGCTATTAGTTCCTTCAGCTTGAACTACTGACTGAGAAACTAAATTTAGAGCAAAGACAGACATTGTAATGATGCCAAACTTAGTAAGTTTTTTCATACAGTTTTTCCCCTTAAATGGAAGGAATCATGCATTAGCAAAATCCCATATATTAATAACATTTCTACAAACATTATACCATATAAACGCTTAATTCACAAACAATCATTTAATAAGTTTAACAATATTACATGTTATTTGGGGAAGGAAAATAATTAATAAAGTACATAAAAAATTGAATAAAGATTCCTTCATTCGATTTTTTCTTTTAACTTTTCAACAAAGAGATAGGCTGCTGGACAGGTCAAAGTATTCTTAATCGTCAAATGGTTGATTTGATGGATTTTTTTACGGTCCGTATGGGGAAACTCTCGACAGGCCTTTGGACGAACTTCATAGATGGAACAGAGATTATCTCCTCCTAGAAAGGGACAAGGCATGGATTTAAAAACCTTATCACCATCTTCATCTACCTGCAGAAACTCCGCTTCAAAAGCTGGTAATTTCATCTTAAAGTACTTAGCAATACGAGTGATGTCTGCTTCCTTGAAGTCAGGTCCCAATGTCTTGCAACAGTTAGCACAGGCGGTACAATCAATCTCTGCAAAGACTTCTTGATGAATCTGTTGGGCTATCTTATCCAGATTTTTTGGTGGTTTTTTCTTTAAATTGGCTAAAATTTTACGGTGCTCCTTTTGCTTTTGCAAGGCTAGCTGGTGGTAATACTCAATATCAATTTCTTTAGACATGATTTCTCTCTTATTCTATTTGTTTCTCCTATTATATCATGCCTCTTCATCATTGAAAAGTGGACTTTACAAGACTATACTTTCCCAAAATGCGTCAAAAAACCTTGCAACTAAGTTACAAGGTTAATGACATTAATCGAAGTTAACGTATTCTTTTTGAAGTTCAAGAACTTCTTCCATTGTTGAACACTCTGTAAGGGCACGGTTAGCGTACTCTTCCATCTTAGCAGTGTCCAATTTTTTCATCAAGCTACGTGTACGAAGGACCGATGTTGCTGACATAGAGAATTCATCCAAGCCCATTCCGACAAGAAGTGGAACAGCTTTTTGATCGCCAGCCATCTCACCACACATACCAGCCCATTTACCTTCAGCGTGAGCTGCCTTGATAACGTTGTTGATCAAGCGAAGGATTGATGGGTTATATGGTTGGTAAAGGTATGAAACTTGCTCGTTCATACGGTCTGCTGCCATTGTGTATTGGATCAAGTCGTTTGTACCAATTGAGAAGAAGTCAACTTCTTTAGCAAATTGGTCTGCAAGCATCGCTGCTGCAGGAATTTCAATCATGATACCAACTTGGATATCATCCGCAACTGCAACTCCTTCAGCAAGAAGGTTCGCTTTTTCTTCATCAAAGACTGCTTTAGCTGCACGGAATTCTTTCAATAGGGCAACCATTGGGAACATGATACGCAATTGACCATGAACAGAAGCACGAAGAAGGGCACGGATTTGTGTACGGAACATTGCATCTCCAGTTTCAGAAATAGAGATACGAAGGGCACGGAATCCAAGGAATGGGTTCATTTCGTGTGGCATATCGAAGTAAGGAAGTTCCTTATCTCCACCGATATCCATTGTACGAACGACAACTGGTTTACCATTCATTCCTTCAAGAACAGCCTTGTATGCTTCATACTGCTCATCTTCTGTTGGGAAGTCTTGAGAATCCATGTACAAGAACTCTGTACGGTAAAGTCCAACAGCTTCTGCACCGTTGTTGTTAACACCTTCAACGTCTTTTGGAGTACCGATGTTAGCAGCCAACTCGAAGTGTTTACCGTCAGCAGTCACTGTTTGAGCATCTTTCAAAAGTGCCCATTCAGCTTTTTGTTTAGCATAAGCTTCACCAGCTGCTTTAAATTCTGCTGCTTGTTCATCTGTTGGGTTGATAATCACTTCACCAGTGATTCCGTTAACGGCAAGGATATCACCGTCTTTCACTACTTCAGTGATGTTATTTGTTCCCAATACAGCTGCAATTTCAAGTGTACGTGCCATGATAGCTGAGTGGCTTGTACGTCCACCGATGTTTGTTACAAAAGCTTTTACAAAGTTTTTGTCCAATTGAGCTGTATCAGATGGTGTCAAGTCATGCGCAATCACAATTACTTCTTCATTGATAGAAGCTGGATTTGGCAATTTTTTACCAAGAAGATTTGCCAATACACGTTTTGTCACGTCGCGGATATCCGCTGCACGTTCTTGCATATATGGGTTGTCTTCCATGCCTTCAAAGATAGTGATGAACATGTCAGTCACTTCTTTAAGACCTGCTTCAGCATTGACTTTCTTAGCGCGAATTGTTTCTTTAATCTGACCAATCAATTCTGGGTCAGCAAGAACCATCAAATGAGCGTCAAAAACTTGAGCCGCTTCTTCACCAAGCGTACCTACAGCTTTCTCACGGATAAGAGAAAGCTCGTTTTGAGAAGCTTCAAGAGCAACATCCAAACGAGCCTCTTCTGCGTTTGTATCTTCGACTGAAACAGTATCGAATGACAAATCCGGTTGAACGAGTAGATATGCTTTTGCAACGGCAACACCGTCAGATGCTGCGATTCCTTTAAGCATTTCTGTCATCTTCCTTATGCCAATCCTTCTTTTTCCATTGTTTCTGAGATTGCGACGATAGCATCATCTGCATCTGCACCTTCAGCTGAGATAGTTACGTCAGCACCTTGGCCAACACCAAGACTCATAACACCCATGATTGATTTAAGGTTAACTGATTTACCTTTGTACTCAAGAGTGATATCTGAAGCAAATTTGCTAGCAGTTTGTACCAACAATGTTGCTGGACGTGCGTGAATACCTGTTTCTGCCACTACGTGGAAATCTTTAGAAGCCATAGTTTGACTCTCCTTTTGTTCTTTCTTTTTTGAGTTATATGTGATAACCCTTACAATTTGGTATTATATCATCTTCTAGGATTTTTTTCAAGCATTTTATGGGATTTATTCGATTTCCTTTCAGATAACTTGCTGAAAATCTTCTATTCTAGATAACAAAACACAGGATATAGTTTTTCAAAAAACAACTTATAGGATAATTATCATCTTTTCACAAATCAAACACTACATATTGTGTTTTGTGGGCTTGAGTAGAAAAATAGACCACTATATTTAGTTTTAAATCATTGACAAAAATTTATTTTCTGATATACTAAGAAAGTAATCTATTTTGAAAGAGGAGTTACACAATGGTAACCGTTTATTCTAAAAATAACTGTGTCCAATGCAAGATGACCAAACGTTTCTTGGACAGTAATAACGTTGAATATAAAGAAATCAATCTTGATGAGCAACCTGAGTACATCGATCAAGTTAAAGAGCTCGGTTTCAGCGCAGCTCCTGTTATCCAAACACCAACTGAAGTCTTTTCAGGTTTCCAACCAGGAAAATTGAAACAATTAGCATAATCTTAGTACATCATCCAGAAGAAACTGCTTCTAGGGCTAACTTAGAAGCCTTTCTTTTGTAATTAGATAAGGGAAATTTTATGGGATTAAAACATCTTGAGGACGTGACTTACTTCCGTCTCAATAACGAAATCAACCGTCCTGTCAATGGACAAATCATGCTTCATAAAGATAAGGAAGCCTTGGATGCTTTCTTTAAAGAAAATGTAGTTCCAAACACTATGGTTTTTGATTCAATCAAGGATAAAATCAACTACCTCATTGAACACAACTACATCGAAACAGCCTTTATCAAGAAATACCGTCCAGAATTTTTGGAAGAATTGTCTCAATTTATCAAAGAACAAAATTTCCAATTCAAGTCTTTCATGGCTGCCTATAAGTTTTACAATCAATATGCCTTGAAGACAAACGACGGTGAATATTATCTTGAAAGTATGGAAGACCGCGTCTTCTTTAACGCCCTTTATTTCGCTGATGGTGATGAAGCTGTTGCAATCGATATTGCCAATGAAATCATCCACCAACGCTACCAACCTGCTACTCCTTCCTTCTTGAATGCTGGACGTGCTCGCCGTGGGGAGTTAGTATCTTGCTTCCTGATCCAAGTAACTGATGATATGAACTCTATCGGACGTTCTATCAACTCAGCTCTTCAACTTTCACGTATTGGTGGTGGTGTGGGAATTACCCTCAGCAACCTTCGTGAAGCTGGCGCACCTATTAAAGGCTATGAAGGAGCTGCTTCTGGCGTCGTTCCAGTTATGAAGCTTTTTGAAGATAGCTTCTCTTACTCAAACCAATTGGGTCAACGTCAGGGTGCTGGTGTTGTCTACCTCAACGTCTTCCACCCAGATATTATCGCCTTCCTTTCAACTAAGAAAGAAAACGCCGATGAAAAAGTTCGTGTTAAGACCCTTTCACTTGGTGTTGTGGTGCCCGATAAATTCTACGAATTGGCTCGTAAAAATGAAGAAATGTATCTCTTCAGCCCATACTCAGTAGAGCTTGAATACGGTGTGCCATTTAACTACATCGACATCACTGAAAAATACGATGAACTAGTCGCAAATCCAAATATCCGCAAGACAAAAATCAAGGCGCGTGATTTGGAAACTGAAATTTCTAAATTGCAACAAGAGTCTGGCTACCCTTATGTTGTCAACATTGATACGGCTAACCGTGCAAATCCTGTTGATGGTAAGATTATCATGAGTAACTTGTGTTCTGAGATTCTTCAAGTTCAAGAACCAAGCTTGATCAACGATGCTCAAGAATTCCTTCAAATGGGAACAGATGTTTCATGTAACCTTGGTTCAACCAACGTGGTCAACATGATGACCTCACCTGATTTTGGTCGTTCTATCCGTGCTATGGTTCGTGCCCTTACTTTCGTTACAGATAGTTCGCACATCGTAGCTGTTCCTACTATCGACCATGGAAATAGCCAAGCCCACACCTTTGGTCTCGGTGCCATGGGACTTCACAGCTACCTTGCCCAACAATTGATTGAATATGGATCGCCTGAGTCTGTTGAATTTACAAGCATCTACTTCATGCTCATGAACTACTGGACCTTGGTAGAATCAAACAATATCGCGCGTGAACGTGGTATCACCTTCCACAACTTTGAAAAATCAGACTATGCTAACGGAAGCTACTTTGACAAGTATGTGACTGGCGAGTTTGTTCCAAAATCAGACCGTGTTAAAGAACTCTTCAAAGATGTCTTTATCCCAAGTGCTGCTGACTGGGCTGAACTTCGCGACAAGGTTCAAGCAGATGGTCTTTACCACCAAAACCGCCTTGCTGTAGCGCCAAATGGTTCTATCAGTTACATCAACGACGTTTCTGCTTCTATCCACCCGATTACGCAACGTATCGAAGAACGTCAAGAGAAGAAAATCGGTAAAATCTACTATCCTGCTGCTGGTTTGTCAACAGAAACCATTCCTTACTACACTTCTGCCTACGACATGGATATGCGTAAGGTGATTGATGTTTACGCTGCTGCGACTGAGCACGTGGACCAAGGACTTTCACTCACCCTCTTCATGCGTAGTGACATTCCAAAAGGTCTTTACGAATGGAAGAAAGAAAACAAACAAACGACACGTGACTTGTCTATCCTTCGTAACTATGCCTTTAACAAGGGTATCAAGTCTATCTACTACGTCCGTACCTTTACAGATGATGGTGGAGAAGTCGGTGCCAACCAATGTGAAAGCTGTGTGATCTAATTTTTGTTTGAGGAAACTACATTTTCTCAGATAAGTATTTATTCACCCTGCTAAACTAAATTGGAATAAGCATCTATACTATGAAATAGCAAAAAGTCGGGCTTCCGACTTTTTGTGCGATACTCTTCTAGAATTATGATAAAATAGAAATAATTGTGAGTTCGCAATACTAAACACAGAAAGAGATTTCAAATGGAAACTTACTACAAAGCCATTAACTGGAATGCCATCGAAGATGTCATCGACAAATCAACTTGGGAAAAGCTGACGGAGCAATTCTGGCTCGATACACGTATTCCCTTGTCAAATGACTTGGATGACTGGAGAAAGCTATCAAATGTAGAAAAAGACTTGGTTGGAAAAGTCTTTGGTGGTTTAACCCTTCTCGATACTATGCAATCTGAAACTGGGGTTCAAGCCCTTCGAGCAGACATCCGTACACCACATGAGGAAGCTGTTTTCAATAACATCCAATTTATGGAATCTGTCCACGCAAAATCTTATTCATCAATCTTTTCTACCTTGAATACCAAGGCTGAGATTGAAGAAATTTTCGAATGGACCAATACCAATCCTTACCTACAAAAGAAGGCTGAGATTGTCAACGAAATTTACCTAAACGGTAGCCCACTTGAAAAGAAAGTTGCCAGTGTCTTCCTCGAAACCTTCCTCTTCTACTCTGGTTTCTTCACTCCCCTCTACTATCTTGGTAACAACAAACTAGCCAACGTCGCTGAAATCATTAAATTAATTATTCGTGATGAGTCAGTTCACGGAACCTACATTGGTTATAAATTCCAACTCGGTTTCAATGAATTACCTGAAGAAGAGCAAGAAAAGCTCAAAGAATGGATGTACGACCTGCTCTATACTCTTTACGAGAATGAAGAAGGCTACACAGAAAGTCTCTATGACGGTGTTGGTTGGACGGAAGAAGTCAAAACCTTCCTTCGCTACAATGCCAACAAGGCACTCATGAACCTGGGACAAGATCCACTCTTCCCAGATTCAGCAGATGATGTCAACCCAATTGTCATGAACGGTATTTCAACAGGAACTTCTAACCACGACTTCTTCTCTCAAGTCGGAAATGGTTACCTTCTTGGTGAAGTTGAAGCCATGCAAGACGATGACTACAACTACGGTTTAGACTAAGTCAACAATTTCAGAATTGATAACAAATATCATGGTTTGTTTAAAACAACCATGATATTTTTGTTTTTGTTTTCTTTTGTTTTTTAAATTGATTGATTGAATACTTTATGATAAAATAGTAATAGAAATAGAGGTGATAACGATGCTAAAGCAGGAAAAACTAGATAATATTCTAGAAACGGTAAATACAAAGGGAACTATTACTGTAAAAGAAATCATGACTCGCCTGGATGTGTCAGATATGACTGCTAGACGCTATTTACAAGAGTTGGCTGACAAGGATTTACTTGTTCGTGTGCACGGTGGTGCTGAAAAAATTCGCACAGGTTCCATTTTAAACAATGAACGTTCCAATATTGAAAAACAAAGCTTACAAATCGCAGAAAAACAAGAAATTAGCCGTTTTGCAGGCCATTTAATCGATGAAGGGGAAACTATTTTTATCGGCCCAGGTACAACCTTGGAATCTTTTGCCCGTGAACTTCCAATCGATAATATTCGTGTTGTAACAAACAGTTTACCAGTCTTTCTCATCCTAAACGAACGAAAACTAACAGATTTGATTTTAATCGGTGGAAACTATCGCTCTATCACTGGAGCATTTGTGGGAACACTAACCTTACAGAATTTGGCCAATCTACAATTTTCTAAAGCTTTCGTGAGCTGTAATGGTATCAAGGACAATGCGATTGCGACCTTTAGTGAAGAAGAAGGTGAATCCCAACGCATCGCCCTCAATAATTCCAATAAAAAATACTTACTAGCTGACAATAGTAAGTTCAATAAGTTTGATTTTTACACCTTCTACAATATCTCAGATATTGATACCATCGTTTCAGATTCTAAACTGAGCAAAGAAACCTTCGAACAACTTTCAAAACAAACAAAAATTATTCTTTCTAAACCATAAAACTGAGGATTGATAAAATATAAAATGCGTCATATCAAGAAAATAAGAATCTTGATATGACGCATTTTTTGATGAAGATTTTTACAAAGAGTTTCCTAGATTCTTTATGATTGTTGAAACGGCATAAAATCTGAATCAAAGGAGATATTATCCCATTCTTCAGGATTGATAAAATTTAAAAACAGATTTTTAAATTCTTCCAGCTCATAATCTGAATGACAAATCCATTCTTTACCAGTCGAGACATACCATTTTCCGAGACTTTTCAATTCTTCATTCGTCAAACACGGTGTTTGAGAGCATTTTTCGAAATTGATAATATAAACTTTTTCATAAATAGATTGGATTAAATCTTTGAACATCTTTTTTCCTCACTAAAATTCTATATTTAATTACTCATTCTACTACTCAATCACTTGAGTTTCTGCTACTTTCTTGTACCAGTGAGCTGATTTCTTAGGGTAACGTTCTTGAGTTTCAAAGTCTACATAAAAGAGACCGTAACGTTTCTCATATCCATTTGACCATGAGAAGACATCCATTAATGACCAAATGAAGTAACCTTTTACATTCGCTCCATCTGCAATCGCATCAGATAATACTTCCAAGTGTTGTTTGACATAATCAATACGGCCATCATCGTAAACAGTGTTATCAACGAACTCATCTTTATAACCAAGTCCATTTTCAGTGATGTAGATTTTCTTATAGTTAGGATAATCTTTCTTCACGCGCATGATTTGGTCATACAAACCTTGAGGGTAGATAATCCAATCCCAGTCCGTACGTGGCACATAATCAGGAGCTACACGACGACCAACACCTTTGATTTGGTATTTAGAGCTTCCTTTTTCACCCTTACCATTATGGATGATTTCAGTTTCTCCATCAAAGGCTTCCATCCAGTCACTCATATAGTAATTAATTCCAAGGAAGTCATTCAAGTCTTTTGCGGATTCTAATACTTCGAAATCTTCTTCACGAAGATCTAAGCTACCACCATTGGCAGCCAAGATAGCCTCTACCCCTGCCAGGGTCTTTTCAGAGTAGTGACCCAGATAAGTTGCATCCAAGATAAATTTATTATGGATAATGTCCTCCAACTCTGCCGCAATAACATCTGCAGGATTTTCAGGATCTAGAGGATACTTAGTAGGCAGAGCATGAACAACCCCAATTTCCCCTTTATAACCTTTCTCTTTATACAATTTTACCGCGCGTGCATGAGACACCATCATATTGTGGTGCGATTGGAAGACTTTGGCAAGATCGTACTGAATACCTGGAGGGAATTTACCAACCAAGTATTGACCATCACCGATTGGTCCAATTTCATTGAAGGTTGTCCAATAGTTTACTTCTGGAAATTCTTCAAAACAGAAGGCAGCGTAGTCTACAAAGTGTTCAATATTTTCACGATTTAAGAAGTCTCCATTTGAGTGGAGAGCTTCTGGCGTGTCAAAGTGATGAAGAGTTACAAAAGGCTCAACGTGACGTTTGTGACACTCAGCAAATAAATTATGATAAAACTCGACACCTTTCTGATTTACTTGACCATAACCAGTCGGGAAAATACGTGACCAGGCAATGGAAATTCGAATGCCATTGACACCATACTCTTCTGCTAGCTCGAGGTCAACTGGATATCGATTGTAAAAATCACTAGCTGGCTCCGCAGTGTACCAGTAGTTATCTTCAAGATATTTATCCCAAGCAACTGGTCCTTTTCCATCAGTATGTGTAGCGCCTTCTGCTTGATAAGCAGCAGTTGCGCCACCGAAAATAAAGTCTTTTGGTAATGTTTTTGTCATTTTTTTCACCTATTTCTTGATTTAAATAAAGTAAAAGTGAGAGGAGAGGAGTCAGTGAGCCATCCTTCTCCATCTCACTTCTTGTACCAAGTCACCGAATTGTGACATGAGGAGGTAAAAACGATATCTTTTTACCGACGAATTAATAAGGCGATTAGGAAATTCGCCATAGCGATTTCCGCAACGATAGGAGACTATTTCAGAGTCCCTAGCCTTAATCGAATTGTGACATGAGGAGGTAAAAACGATATCTTTTTACCAACGAATTAACAAGGCGATTAGGAAATTCGCCATAGCGATTTCCGTAACAAGAGGAGACTGTTTCACAGTCCCTATCGTTAATCGAATTGAGCTTGTACAAATGCAAGAGCACCTTTTCCATCACGGGTTAATTTGATGTATTGAGCACCTTCTGTCTTGGCAAGTTTAATACCGAGTTTATCTGTTTCTGCCTTCATATCTTCAAAGTTTGAAGCAACTTGAGGGGCAAGGATAACTAGATCAAACTCTGGTAACATTTCACGGTGAGCACCATAGCCACCTGCTGCTGCTTTCACAGGAACATTGTATTCTGCAGCTGCCTTATTCAAAGCATTTGCAAGGAGACCACTTGTACCTCCACCAGCACAAAGAACTAAGACATTTGTTTCTTTTGTAATTGTATTTTGAGCTGCTTCTACACCTGCTTTTTCAAGAATAGCATCTGCTTTCGCAGTGTTGAAGTTTGCAGCAACTTTTTCTTTCAATTCATCATTAGACTTACCTGAACGCTCTTCTTCTAGAATTTGTTCATCATAGACCTTAAGGAATGGATAATAAATGACTACGTCAACCACAATTAGAAGGACAGCAAGAATGAATGATAGAACTTGGAAATTAGTACCAAGAACTAGACCTAGTGGAGCTGGGGTTGTCCATGGTAGATTAGCAGTAAATGAATTCATTCCAAGTGTTTCAATAAAGAATTTGAAGATCCAAACGTTCGCGATTGGAGCAAAGATAAATGGAATGAAGAAGATTGGGTTCAATACAAGAGGTGCACCAAACAAGATTGGTTCGTTTACACCAAAGAAAGTTGGAACTACTGAAGCACGACCGATTGCTCGGTTACGTTTTGATTTTGTTAACCACATGAACATGAATGGAACAACCAGTGTCGCACCAGTACCACCCATGGTAACGATAAACATTTGTGTACCAGAAGTAAGAATCTTGTCAGCGTGCATACCTTGTTGGAGAAGGTTCAAGTTTACTTCGGCATTTGCATATGTAATAGCTGCGATAGCAGGCTCAACGATAGATGGACCATGGATACCAACAAACCAGAAGAAGGCAAAGGCACCAAAGATAATGGTGATACCTAGATAACCATCAGCAGCAGAGAATAATGGTGCAAAGAATTTACCGATTGATTCTGCTACACTAGCACCAACAAAATGACGAGCTAGTAAATCAAGAGCATAAAGTGAAACAACTGAGAGAGTGAATGGAATCACATCTTTAAAGACTTGTGAGATATTTGGTGGAACTTCGTCAGGCATGCGAATAGTGACATTGTTCTTAACACAAATCTTATAGATAGCTACGGTAACAAAGGCAGCAAGGAAGGCTGAAAGCAAACCTTTTGTCCCCAAGAATCCAGTAGCTAGACCATTTTCGATAGGATCAGCTGCTAACATCAACAAACCAACAATCGCTGCTAACAGTGTTGACATATAGTTGATTTGATTGGTTTTCTCCATGCTACGGTTTACTGAGTCAGTCAATGACTTAGCTGTTGTACCAGCTACCAAGAGAGCCAGAATACCCATAGAATAGCTATAAGGTTTCATCAGAAAGGCTACAACTTCATCAGACCATTTAAAGCCCCATGAGTTTGGTACAAAGGCAATCAAGATAAAGATACTTGAGAAGAGAATAACAGGCATACCTGCAATGAAACCATCACGAATGGCACGAAGGTAGATATTACGAGATAGTTTCTCAAAGAAAGGCTTTCCTTTCTCAATAAATGCAATTAATTTATTCATTACTTAACTCCTCTCTTGTAGAGTTCAATTAAATGGTGCATCAAATCTTTTAATAAGATAGTTGTCATCAAGTGGTCTTGGCCATGCATCATGGTTACACTATAGGCTAAGTCCTCACCTGAAGCTTCCTTAGCCAATAGACTTGTTTGCGCGTGGTGAGCCTCTGCAATGCAAGAACCAGCTTCCTCGACTAAGCTATCTGCTTTCGCAAAATCGCCAGCTTCAGCAGCTTTCAAGGCTTCCAATAGTTTTGAACGAGCATCGCCAGCATAGGCTACGATTTCAAAACCTAACAATGTTACTTCTTCTCTATTCATGATAGAATTCTCCTTAGGTATTTTTAATTAAATTTTTATGACAATAAACGTTGGATATGTAGAACTAGATAAACTCGTTCACTTTTATACAAATCAAGACCCGTATGTTGCGTAATCACATCATAGATCTTGGAACCAATCTCGAACGCTTTTGGATAGGATTGTTTAATATGATCTTCCATATCCAGAAGTGATTGGTTATCATCTCTAGATCTGTCTAAATAATCCAAGAAATAATTCAAATGTATCATAAAACGATCATAGAAATGATTATTCTCTTTGGTTCGTTGAATTGCATAGTCCGTTAAAACTTCTTCAACATTCCTGAGAATTTCTTTCCTCTTATCAATCGACTCCACAAGTTCCACTTCATTTTCACCTTCGGCATTAATGAAATGATAAGCAATCCGAATAATTTCGTCCTCAGGAAAATGATCCGCTAACTTCTGACGGTAAATTTCAAATGCTTCATTTGCGATTTGAAAAGCGACAGGATACTTAGTGGAAATATCTGGCAGATTACTATCCTTGTACCTTCCTTGTGCTAGAGCTTGGTAAGAACAGTAAATATGATCTGTCAAGGTTACGTAGAGATACTCTTGAATCGGATAATGATATTTCTTTGATAGCTTATCAATGATTTCATAGGTCACTGTGATAAAATCAAGCGGAACATCTTTGAGGAGAGCCATAAAGTTTTCTCTTGACTCTTCGGTCTTCATCCGAAAGATTTTCTCAACCTGATGTTCAGAAATCAAATCTCCCTTCTTCTTTCCAAATGCAATCCCCTTACCAATCACAATCACTTCTTCTCCTTTATCATGCCTGACAAGCGAAACATTGTGATTTATTGGATTTAGAATTCGATACATGTCAACCTCCTTTTATATTTTAAAGGTATATGAGTATAAAAAATGACCACAAATGAACTAGAAAATCATCTGATTTCTAATTCACCTGTGATCATGCCTAATATTACTTAGTAACACTCACCTTGTATTAACTTGTGATTTAAGTATAGCACAAGTAGGTTGTTTTGTAAACCTTTACATGAAACTTTTTTTAAAATTTTTTTAGATTCATGTTCCTAACCTAGGAGGACTTGCTTATACGCGCTCTTTCCATGAAGTTGCTGTTGTTTGAAGAACTTTATTGAGTTCGTCAATGTTTTCAAAACCAGTTGTGCGTAGCCATTCGCGAGCTGCTGCTTCACCATCTTTGATGTAAGCTTCAACTGATCCAGCCCAAGTTGCACGGCCACAAAGAACTCCGTTAAAGTTTGCACCTGATTCATGGGCAAATACAAGAGTATCTTGGAAGAGTTTAGCTGATACACCAGCACTCAAGTAGATGTATGGCAAGTTAGTTGCTTCATCTTGTGCTTTGAAGAAGGCTGCTGCTTCTTCACGTGTATAAACCACTTCACCTTCAGCGAAGCCTTCAACATATTTAATGTTAACAGGAACTTCTACTTTCAAGACATCAATGTTAAAGCGTGGGTCTGAAAAGACTTTCATAGCACCGATAACTTTGTGTGGTTTTACTTTCGCGTATTCTACAGAACCTGCGTCAGCAATTTTTTCATCGTAAGCAAGAATTTCAAGGAAGAATGGGATATCTTCAGCCACACACTCAGAACCGATACGTTCGATGTAAGCTTGTTTTTCTTGGTTAAGTTCGTCTGAGCTATCTACATCATAGTAAAGCAAGAATTTAACTGCATCTGCACCTTCTTCTTTAATACGTTTTGCAGACCAAACATCCAAGCAGTCTGGCAAGCGTTTTGTGCTTGTTGTATCATAACCTGTTTTTTCATAAGCAAGAAGGAGACCAGCTTTTTCATCAAGAGCTTTTGTTGCTGGAAGTCCATATTCAGGATCAAGAAGCATAGATGAAGCGTATTTAGTCAATTCATCCGCTACCAAAACTTTAAGTTCTTCCATTTGAGCCACTGTTGGTTCTTCTGTTTGGTGTTGAGCCATGAGGCGTTTCAAAGCACCGCGTTGGTCAAATGCAAGAGCTGAGATGATACCATTTTCATCAGAAAGTTTTTCTAAGCGTGCACGTTTTTGTTCTGTTAAAGCCATTTTATACCTCTTTTACTATTAATTGATCATATAGAGCTTGATAGTTGGCCATGTTGATATGACCAGTCATTTTTTCTTGAGCATTGAGCATACCAAGGACATTTGCCTTGATGAGTAATTCTGCATCCGATTCTTTGTGAAGAAGTCCTGAAGAAATTCCTGCTACAGTAGAATCTCCAGATCCGACAGGGTTGACTACCTGAATTCTAGGAATATCTACCTTGTAGAAAGTATCGCCATGTTTGGCAAAAGCACCATTGGCACCAAGTGAAACGATAATCCATTCAATACCTGCAAACAAAGGTTCTTGAAGTACTTCTTTTAATTCATGCAAATCCTCAGAAACTTCTCTTCCAAGAAGCTGAGATAATTCCTCATTATTTGGTTTGATGACTGTTGGTTTATGTGGTGATTCAAGAACCGCCTGAAGTGCTGCACCAGAGCAATCCAAAACAACAGGTTTGCCAGCTTGATTAGCAAGTTCTACCAAGCTCGCATAGTAATCAACTGGAAGGCCAGCTGGCAGACTGCCTGAGATAGCTACTACTTCAACTGACTCTAGGAGATTTTTGAAATGTTCCAAAAAGTCTTGACCTTCCTGTTCCAATACTACAGGACCTTTTTCAAGAACTTCTGTTTGGTTGTCTCCGTGAAGAATAGCGATACAGTTACGAGTTTCTCCCTGAATTGAGAAGAAATCTTTCTTTACTTGATTATCGATATGTTCAACCAAAAACTCACCAAGTTTACCACCCACTAAACCAGTAGCAAGAACAGAATCCCCAAATTCTGAAAGTACTCGGGTAACATTGAGTCCCTTACCACCAGCCGTTTTGGTTACATCCACCACACGATTGACAGTATCAATCTTCAACTCATCCAAGGGATAGGAAATATCAATGGATGGGTTCATTGTGACTGTTAAAATCATAGGTTACCTCTTAGTCGTGGTATTCTCCGCGATCCCATTTTTCAAGGAATTCAGTGAAGAAGTTTGCGTCTGTTTGTTGAGCATTGTGACTTTCAAGGTGTTCAATTTTCGCAATCAATTTCTTGTTTTCTTCAGATGGTTTGTATTCAGCATGGATGAAAGCTTCGATGATATCACACATGAGCAATTCACCAGTAATCTTACCACCAAAACCGATAACGTTGGCGTTCAATTGTTCTTTAGCATAAAGGGCTGTTGTCATATCACGAACCAAGGCAGAACGGACACCTGGAACTTTATTCACAGCGTTGTTGATACCAACACCAGTACCACAAATACATACCCCAAGATCAGCTTGACCGCTAGTTACAGCTTCCCCTACTTTTTTACCAAAGATTGGGTAGTGAGTACGTGTATGGTCATATGTACCAAAGTCAATGACTTCATATCCTTTTGATTTCAAAAATTCTGAAACCGCCATTTTTTCATCTGTTACGATGTGGTCACATCCAATTGCAATTCTCATTAGTTATTCCCTCCGATTAATTATATAAATCTAATATCATTTATCCCTACTCAAGAAAAATCAAGATTAGCTTAGGAAGCGAGCTGCAAGCATAACTGAGGTTAGCTAAAGTGAGCTGACAACAGATTATCTTGATTTTTGAAGAGTATTAGCACATTTTGTTCAACATATCAACACGAATTTGGTGACGTCCACCATCGTATTTACCGTTAACAAATCCTTTAGCGATGTTTTTAGCCAATTCATCACCAACAAGTTGTGCACCCATAGTGATCATACGTGAGTTGTTGTGACCACGAGTCATATAAGCTGAACGTTCGTCAGATACTTCTGCAGCAACCATTCCTTTGATCTTAGTTGCGACCATAAATGGACCAGCTCCATAAGCATCAATCACGATACCAAGGTTTTGTTCTTCTTTGTTTACTTCTGCAGCAACAGCAAGAGTCACATCAACAAAGTCTTGACCTTCAGCTGTAACATCCACAACGTGGAAGTTTTCTTTTTCCAAGAAGTCTTTCACAACTTCTTTCAATCTCAAACCTGCAGCATCTGCACCGATAACAATAGACATATTGTATACTCCTTTTATTTTTCTAGGCTAGTAAAACCTTTTATAGTTAACAGTTTACCTACAAAAGCTTTCTAGCAGTTTATTGACAAATTGGATTGAATGAGATGAATGACACCTTATTCAAGTTTAGGAAATCAGTTTCCTAGAAATAATCTTTCTCCACGAAAGAGAATATAACAAGTGATTGTTTGTTTGTGACAAACATCATTTGTTGCTTACAAACATAATATACTCCTATTTCTTAAAAAAGTCAACAATTAATGTTTGTTTTTGTGTTTTTTTAACTAAAAAATTTCGATGTCAAAACCAATTTGATCCACTTGACCAGGTTCTAGGAGGCGAACATTCTTCTTATCTTCTAGATGATCTCCTTCTTCAAGAGATGTTGACAAGCCAGACCATGGTTCAAAAGCAATGAAAGGACCCTTATTCAAAGTTGACCAGATAATGAGATTTGGAAACTCTGCAAAGTGCACTTTCAATCCCTTATCATGTTTACGAGAACGAAGGGCAATTGTTCTAGATTGCAATTCATCTAAGGTGACTGCATCAGTGCTGAAAAGATCATAGCTGAGGTCTAATTCTTTTTGACCTTCTAGCCATGGACTTCTATCTTGAAAATCCAGCATACCTGTTTCTGGGAAAGGACGTGGAACAGAGCAAGTCTCTTCTTTCTCAAACTCTAGATAATAATCTTCATAGACTTCATCATCCAGTAGAGGACAATTAAATCCTGGATGTCCACCAATAAAGTAAGGCATGACCTTGCTAGTTTCTTTATTGAAAATCTTGTATTGAGTTCGTACTGTCTTGCCAGTAAGGCTATAAGTGATTTCTAGGCGGAAATAATAAGGGTAGTTCTGATAGCTATTCTCATCGTCTTCAATTGCAAAAGTTACACTATTATCTGTCTGTTCAACTAATTCAAATTCTTTCTTACGAACCAAACCATGACGAGGAATCTTTCCTTTGCTTTCTTGCCCCTTCTCATCTATATAGAGGGCTGTATCCTCTCTCAAAGAACCACAAATGGGGAAGAGAACAGGAGCTTGTCCACTCCAATAAGTGGCATCCCCTTGCCACAAATACTCCAGTCCCTCAGTATCTTTTATAGAAGAAAGAGCCCCACCAAAACTGTTAAATTCAACTCTTAATTGTTCTGATTTTAATTCAATTACCATTATTTTCTCCGATTTCTTGATAGTTTATAAAAAACTAGGCTGTCACTCCTATCAGGAAAATGACAACCTAGCTTTAACAATTTACATTTTATAGGAGCGCATTATTTTGCTTTTGCTGCGTACTCTTCGTTACGTTTGATCATTTGTTTTCTGTACCATGCAAAGATACCGATATAGAATACAAGGAAGACTACAGCACCAAGGATTGCTTTGATATCACCTGTTGTAGTGTTACCAATTGTCCAACCAAGAAGTTTTTCGATTGGTCCTTCAAGAGTTGAGTGAGTGATCAATTGAGTTTCGCTCACACCTGCTGGGAAGGCACCTACACCTTTAGCAAGTTCTGTTGCAAATGGTGCGATAAGTGTACCTGAAAGAAGGAAGAGTGGCAACAAGAGTGTTCCGAAGATAATCATACGGAGCAATTTACCACGTGTTACAACCAAGAGAGCTGGAGTAACACCCATAGCGATGATACCTGCAAGTGGCAAGATACCATTTCCGACTTTTGAAAGAAGCACAGCTTCGATCAACATGATTGGTGCAAGTACGTTGGCACAAGCCCAGATTTCAGCACGACCAGCGATGAATGGCCAGTCAAGACCGATATTAAATTTACGTCCTTGAAGACGTTTAGTAGCAACGTTTGTAATACCTTGTGAAAGTGGTTCTACGGCAGCGATGAACCATGAACCGATGAGTGAGAAGAGTTCCAAAGATACACCGGCTGTCAAACCAAGAGACAACCAACCTTTAATAACTAATTGCCAGTTTGCTGCATCTTCTACGCCAGCAACTGGATGTGGAGTACCCATCAAACCGATAACGATACCAAGGATGAAACCGATGAAGAATTTAGATCCCCAGAAACCGATTTTCTTGTTCAATTTAGCAGCATCAAAGTCATATTTATCAAGACCTGGGAAGAATTTTTCAAAAATCTTATCCAAAACCATGATAACTGGGTTCATCATGTAGTTCATGTGAGTTGAAGTCATTGGTGATGAACTTGGTGCGTTAAGAAGGTCATCAAATGTAGGTTTCATCAAATCAGAGTTGATGATTTTAAGAACACCTACAAGGACAACTGCTGCAGTGGCGATGAAGAGTGAAACCCCTTGGCTTACACCGTTGTTGTCTGCATACCATTTAATCAAAAGACCTGTGATAGACAAGTGCCAGATATCGAAGATATCAACGTCAAGTGTATCAGTTTTCTTCATAGCAAGCATCACTACGTTGACAATCAACATGATGAGCAAGAAGTAAAGTGTCCAAGCAGATCCCCAAGTGATTGTAGCAAGTGGTGCCCAACCAACGTCAGTGATGTTCAATTGAATACCAGTATTTTCAACGAATTTTGCAAGTGATGCTGAGAAAGCACCATTCAGCATACCGATGATAGCACCGATACCAGTAAGAGCGATGGCAAGTTTGATACCACCTTCAAGTGCTTTGGAGAATTTCACTCCAAAAAGTAGAGCCAATACTGTCAAAATGATCAGCATGATGATTGGCCCACCCATATCCAAGATAGGTTTGAACAGCTTATTGGCTAGTTCGATAATGACATCCATAATAGTTCCTCCCTTTTTATAGTTATATGAATGTTAACAAATTAAAATTAGCTTAACCCGTGTTCTTTGATAGCTGCTTCAATATTATCAAATACTGGAGCACTCATTGCTGGGATACGGAATAAGATTGGTCCAGCTTCGATAACTGGAATACCTGGGTCAAAACCAAGATCTGTTGCAGCAATTGGTGTAAAAATGTCATAACCTTTGATAAGGTCTTCATTAACGTCTTTTACCATAACTGCATCACAGTGAACATCAAAACCGCGGTTTGAAAGTTCTTCTTCAAGAGCACTTTTAATTTGGTGGCTTGAGTTAACACCTGCACCGCAGGCAGCAAGAATTTTAATCATATGGATTTCCTCCGATTTAATATTTTTAATAGACAAAATTAAGCAATTGCTTCAGCAATATAAGCATAGAGGGCTTCTGGTTCAGAAATTTTTGATAGGTCTTCAAGATGACTATTTCCAGTAAAGAAGTCCATCAACTGAGCAAGAATGTTCGTTTGACTTGAGCTTGAGTTATTAATGATAAAGAAGAGTAAGGATACCTCTACTTCCTTATCTGGTGCAATCATATTGTGGAAAGTCACTGGTTTCTCTAATCGAACGACCACAACTTTTTCGGCTAGATTATGAACAATATCTGTGTGAGGAATAGCCACATTCGGCAAATCCTTACCCAAAAATTCCATATCTAAGCCAGTTGGAAATGACTTTTCACGCGTGATCAAGGCTTCACGATAAGTTGGCGTTACGATTTCTCGTTCTTCCAATAAAGTTGCAACCTGATCAAAGAGATGTTCTTGATTATCCGCTTCTAAGCAAAACACAAGGTTTTTGTCAAAGAAATGATCTAATCCCATAAGGTTTTCCCTTCTTTCCATTAACTTTATGCTATAAGTATAACACTATATGAAATCGTTGTCAATAATTTTTTGTTGTTTTTTGTCCTTTTTTCGATTATTTTGTTTATTTTTATATTTACAACCAAAAACAAACATTTAAAACAAACACTTTAAACGATTTAATCCTATTATAAATGCAAAAAAACAGGCCTATTTAAGCCTGTTTTACTATTGATTCTTATGTAAGTTTCCTGTGAACAAGAAAAACAATTATGATAACTTATTCTTCATCCATGCTCAAGACGCTAAGGAAGGCTTCTTGTGGAACTTCTACTGATCCGATAGCTTTCATGCGTTTCTTACCAGCTTTTTGTTTTTCAAGCAGTTTACGCTTACGAGAAACGTCACCACCATAACATTTAGCAAGTACGTTCTTACGAAGGGCCTTGATATCAGTACGAGCGACAATCTTCTGTCCAATAGCTGCTTGAATTGGCACCTCAAATTGTTGGCGAGGGATGATTTTCTTAAGCTTATCAACGATGAGTTTTCCGCGTTCGTAGGCAAAGTCCTTGTGAACGATAAAGCTAAGGGCATCCACCTTGTCTCCATTGAGAAGGATGTCCATTTTGACCAGCTTAGAGGGGCGATACTCTGACAATTCGTAGTCAAAGCTTGCATAACCACGTGTTGAAGACTTAAGCTTATCAAAGAAATCAAAGACGATTTCAGCCAGTGGAATTTGATAGATAACATTGACACGGTTATCATCAATATAGTCCATAGTCACAAAGTCACCACGCTTGCGCTGAGCTAGCTCCATTACAGCTCCTACGAACTCCTGTGGTACCATGATTTGCGCCTTAACATAAGGCTCTTCAATGGTCGCAATCTTGGTAGGATCTGGGAACTCAGATGGGTTAGATACATCCATAGACTCACCGTCGGTCAAGTTAACCTTATAGATAACAGATGGAGCTGTCATGATGAGGTCAATGTTGAACTCACGTTCCAAACGCTCTTGGATAACATCCATATGGAGAAGTCCAAGGAAACCACAACGGAAACCAAATCCAAGTGCCTGAGATGTTTCTGGTTCAAACTGCAGACTAGCATCATTCAGTTGCAATTTTTCAAGCGCTTCACGTAGGTCATTGTACTTGTTTGACTCGATAGGATATAGACCCGCAAAGACCATAGGATTCATTTGTTTGTAACCATGTAATGGCTCAGCCGCAGGATTGGTTGCCAAGGTAACGGTATCACCCACACGAGTGTCCTGAACTGTCTTGATAGATGCAGCGATATATCCAACGTCACCAGTAGCAAGGAAATCACGACCAACTGCCTTGGGTGTAAAGATACCGACTTCCGTAACATCAAAAGTCTTGCCATTGCTCATAAGCTGAATCTTATCGCCAGGTTTGACCACCCCATCCATGACACGCACTTGAAGAATAACTCCACGGTAAGCATCATAAACAGAGTCGAAAATCAAGGCCTTAAGTGGTGCCGTCACATCACCTGTTGGCGCTGGCACTTTTTCTACGATTTGCTCTAGAATTTCTTCGATGCCAATACCAGCCTTAGCAGAAGCCAAAACTGCTTCACTGGCATCCAAACCAATGACATCCTCAATCTCTGTACGCACGCGCTCTGGATCTGCAGCCGGTAGGTCAATTTTGTTAATGACTGGCATGATTTCCAAATCATTGTCCAAGGCCAGATAAACATTGGCAAGGGTTTGAGCCTCAATTCCTTGGGCAGCATCGACCACCAAAATAGCACCTTCACAGGCAGCTAAGGAACGAGAAACTTCATAGGTAAAGTCAACGTGCCCAGGGGTATCAATTAAGTGAAAAATATAAGTTTCCCCATCTTTTGCAGTGTAATTGAGCTCGATGGCATTGAGTTTAATGGTAATCCCACGTTCTCGCTCTAGATCCATGCTATCCAAAAGTTGGGCCTGCATTTCACGACTGGAAACCGTCTCTGTTTTTTCCAAAATGCGGTCTGCTAGAGTTGATTTCCCGTGGTCAATATGGGCGATAATAGAGAAGTTACGGATCTTCTCCTGTCGTTTTTTCAATTCTTCTAAGTTCATGATTCTCTTCCTTTCAGGGTATCTATTTATTATAAATTGTTTTTGACATTTTGACAAGACCATACCCTGCTAGGAGTACTAATCTTCAGCGACAAAGCCATCATTTTCAATAAAGTGATGTTCTGTCATTCCTTGGTCTGTAAAGACAATCCCGTGAAGGACACCACCATAGACAGCTCCTCCATCCATTCCAATCTTGCCATCTTCTGTAGTCCAAAGCTCAGCAGTACCACGCTCTTGCTGTAACAAACCATAAACCGGTGTATGGCCGAAGACAATGATTTTTCCAGTATGATTTTCTGCTTCGTGGAATGGTTTTCTAAGCCAGACTTTTTTATAATCTGTGGTTTCACGCCAGTCATCCAAGGTCAAATCAATACCTGCATGAACAAAGATATACTTGTCTGTCTCTACCACAAAAGGCATTTGACGAATGAATTCGACCAAATCTGCCGCTTCAGTAGCAACACGCTTGGCATCCTCAACCCCGTCAACTGGTGCATCCAAGGGACGACCTAGGATAGAGTTAATGGTTGTATCTCCACCATTGCGACGATAGTGGTCATAGCTTTCTTCTGGGTCATCGAGCCAAGTTAAAAACATATACTCATGATTTCCTGATAAACAGATCGCCCCTTGATTATCAACCAAGTCCTTAACCATTTCAAGAACACGGCGACTATCTTCACCGCGGTCAATCAAATCCCCTAGAAAGAGCAACTGGGTCTGACCATCCCATGTTTTGAGAAGGTCTTCCAGCATCCCAGCTTTTCCGTGAACATCTCCAATTACATAATAGTCTGTCATCTTACTTCTCCCTGTTTCTCAACAATTCTCTGGCTTGCGTCAGGGCTGCTTCTGTCACATCATCACCTGCCAACATCTTAGCAACTTCTTCCACTCGCTCTTCAACCGTCAAGAGACGAACAGTCGAAACTGTTGAATGGTCATTACTAATCTTCTCAATAAAGAATTGATAATCCGCAATCGCAATCACTTGTGGCAAATGGGAAATAGCCAGAACCTGACCATGCTGACCAATCTTGTGAATCTTCTGTGCAATAGCCTGAGCTACACGTCCTGAAACTCCCGTATCCACCTCATCAAAAACAATGCTGGTCTTACCTTCTTTACGAGAAAAGGCAGACTTAATGGCTAGCATGAGACGAGATAATTCTCCGCCAGATGCAACCTTAACCAAGGGTTTAAAATCTTCGCCAGGGTTGGTTGAAATATAAAACTCAACCATTTCATTTCCCTCACGACTGAATTTGCCCTTGCTAAAACGAACCTGAAACTGGGCTTTTTCCATATAAAGATCTTGCAGTTCTTGTTTAATCTCAGCTTCGAGCTGCTGAGCCAAGTCATGACGAGCAGAGGCAAGTTGACCTGCCAAATCGACAAGCATAACTTCCAATTTCTTGAGCTCTGCTTCCATGTCCTCAGATGAAAGGTTATTGCCTGTCAAGAGGTTGTATTCTTCCGTAATCTTGGCGAAATAGAGCAAGACTTCGTCAACAGTCCCACCATACTTCCGAGTAATAGTATGAAGGAGGTCCAAACGATTCTCGACCTGCATGAGGCGATTGCCATCAAAATCAAGGTCCTCAATAATAGCTTCCAGACGCTTGCTAATGTCTTCTAAGACATAATAGGTCTCAGATAGAGAACTTGAAATTTCACGGTAGTCAGGGTCGTACTCTTCAACACTTTCCATGTCATTCATGGCCGAACGAACATTGGCCAAACTTGAAAAGTCTTCATTATCCAACATACTGTAGGCATTTGTTAGGGTATCCGCAATATTTTTATGGTTGAGGAGTTTCTCTCGTTCTTGGTTGAGAGTCAAGTCTTCTCCAACCTGCAAGTTTGCTGCCTCAATCTCTGCCATTTGAAATTCCAACATTTCAATACGAGTCTTATGTTCCTGTTGGTTTTTCTTGACTTCCAGAACCTGCTTGCGCATTTTTCGATAAGCATCAAAACTCGTTTGATAGGTTTCTTTCAAGTCCCAAAAAGCTGCGTCGCCAAATTCATCCAACATCTGGATGTGCAGTTGAGGACGCATTAACTCCTCTTGGTCATGCTGACCATGAATATCCACCAGATGTTGCCCGATAGCACGCAAAACCGACAGATTAACCATCTGACCATTCACACGGCTGATACTACGACCATTTTGCAGAATTTCCCGACGGATAATAATCTCATCACCCAATTCCAAACCTTGCTCATCAAAAATTTCCTGTAAAAGGCGACTATTCTCAACTGAGAAAAGCCCCTCAATCTCTGTCTTTGGCGCACCATGACGAATAACATCTGTCGTCGCACGAGCCCCCAACATCATATTCATGGCATCAATGATAATCGACTTCCCTGCACCCGTTTCACCAGTCAAGACAGTCATCCCCTTTTCAAAATTGAGGGAAATAGCCTCAATAATGGCAAAGTTTTTTATCGAAATTTCAAGTAACATATAGACCTACCAATTTTTTACTTGTTCAAAGATTTCCTCAGCTAGACTTTCACTTCTGGCAATGACTAAAATCGAGCTATCATCAGCTAAACAGCTAAAAATCTTGTCAGCAAAAGTCTCAATTAACTGAGCTTTTACAAAAGCTGTATTTCCTGGGATAACTTGGAGATTAATCATCTTGTCCATCAATTCAGCTGACTCAATATTGTCTTCAGCCAGTTGCAAACTTTTTACGATTGATTTTGGCAATTCGTAGACATAGGTGTTGTCTCTCAAAGGAATTTTGACAATGCCTAGCTCTTTGATATCCCGTGATACTGTTGCCTGAGTGGCAGTGATCCCTGCCTCTTTCAAATGTTCTACAATTTCTTCTTGTGTACCGATTTGATAATCTGTCACAAATCGTCTAATTTTTTCAAGTCTCTCTTTTTTATTCATTTTTAAATTGACTATGCGCCCTCTCTACTACTTCTTCAATTTCAGCAAGAACCTGATTGCTTGCTGACTCTTCTTTTTTCAAATACACTAAAAACTCAATATTTCCATGCCCACCTTGGATGGGAGAAAAGTCCAAACCAAGGACTGAAAAGCCTTCCTCTACTGCCATGGTTGTGACAGATTCAAGAACATTCTGATGGACCTTGGCATCGCGAATGATTCCATTTTTCCCAATCTGCTCACGACCTGCCTCAAACTGGGGCTTAACCAAAGCCACAACCTGACCTTGATCAGCCAACACACGATGCAAGGCTGGTAAGATCAGACTAAGGGAAATGAAACTTACATCAATACTGGCAAAACTTGGTTCCTGCTCAAAGTCAGTCCTTTCAGCATAGCGGAAATTAAACTGCTCCATGCTAACAACCCGAGAATCTTGGCGCAGTTTCCAGGCTAACTGATTGGTACCAACATCCACCGCGTAGACAAGCTCAGCACCATTCTGCAACATGACATCGGTAAAGCCACCAGTAGAAGCCCCAATATCAATCGTGGTCGCCCCATCCACTGACAAATCAAAGACCTGCAAGGCCTTTTCCAGTTTTAAACCGCCGCGGCTGACATACTTGAGTTTCTCACCCTTGAGTTTTAACTCAGTATCATCTGGGATTTTCTCTCCTGGCTTGTCAAAGCGTTCTCCATTAAGAACAGCCACAACAAGCCCAGCCATGACACCGCGCTTGGCCTGTTCTCGCGTTTCAAACAAGCCCTGTTTATAAGCTAGTACATCCACTCTTTCCTTAGCCATTGATTCTCAAACTTTCTACTACACTTACAATCGATTCTATCTCAAAGGGAATCTGCTGGGAAATTTCTTCTAATTTGGCATTAGCTTGATCCAAGGTTTGGTTACAAAAGGTAATGGCTTCTTCCAAGCCCAACAAGGCTGGGTAGGTTGACTTTTCTGCCTGCAAGTCCTTTTGCGGTGTCTTGCCGATTTCTTCAAAACTAGCTGTCACGTCCAGCACATCATCTCTGACTTGAAAGGCCAATCCAATCAATTCACCAACAGTTTTCAGTTTTGCCTGTATTTCAGGTGCCAATTCAGCAATAATAGCAGCTGCTTGGAAGGGATAAGCTAGTAATTTTCCAGTCTTATTGGCATGAATGGTCTGAAGTTCTTCCAAAGACAAATGCTGATGTTCGCCCTCCATGTCCAAAACCTGGCCTGCTACCATGCCCAGACTACCTGAAGCAAGGGATAAGTTGGCAATCAAGGCAACCTTGATCTGACTTGGCAAATCTGCCTGCGCAATCAAGGCATAGGGATCTAGGAACAAGGCATCTCCAGCCAAAATGGCCATTGCTTCGCCAAATTTTTTGTGATTGGTTAACCGCCCTCGTCGATAATCGTCATCATCCATAGCAGGAAGATCATCATGAATCAAGCTCCCTGTATGAATCATTTCCAAGGCAGCGGCCACCTGCGCGTGAGCAGGTTTAATAGCGACCTGCAAGGCTTCCAGGACTTCTAACAAGAGAAAGGGTCGAATACGCTTGCCACCAGCATGAATGGAATAGAGAACAGACTCTCGCAAACTAGAGGCAAACTGCTGGTCTCCATAAAAGTCTTCCAAGGCCGACTCGACAAGAGCTAATTTTTCTTGCTTTTTCATTCAAAATCACTTTCTGTTCCGTCTTCTTGCATAACCTTGACCAAGGTCTTTTCAGCCTTGTCCAGCGTCGCTTGGAGATCTTTTGACAAGACCATACCCTTTTGAAAGGCGGCAATCGCATCTTCTAGAGCAATTTCACCATTTTCCAAACTTTGGACAATGGTTTCCAGTTCTGCTAGATTTTCCTCAAATTTCTTTTGTTTTGACATCTTTAACCTCTAATTCTACTCGACCATCTCGCATCAAAAGCGTCACTTGGTCTTTTTTCTTCAAACTCTCAACCGAATCTACAACGGACTCTTCTTTTTTGACAATAGCATAACCACGCGCCACGATTCGACTGGTATCCAACATGAGCAAGGCTTCTGATAATCTCTTGACTTCAGCAACCTTGGCATCATAAACCAGCGCCATTTGGCTACGTAGGAGCTTGTCCAACTGGCCTAAACGGTCTTGATAACGTTGAATTTTGGTAACAGGTGATAATTGTACCAGTCGATGCGTCCTTGCTTGTACTATCTGTTTGTTATCAGAAATCAGTGTTCGCAAACTTTGTTTTAAGCGCAGTTGCAGTTGATCCAAGCGTTGCAAATAGCCATCATACAAGCGCTCTGGCTGTCTAAAGATGACTGACTGACTACATTTTTTTAAAGATTCTTGTTTCTTAGATAGGACATTTCGGACTGCTGTTGCCATCCGTTTTTCCTGATTTTGCAAATGAGCTAATAGATCCAACTTGGTCACAGGTGTTGCTAGTTCAGCTGCAGCTGTTGGCGTCGCAGCGCGGCGATCTGCCACAAAATCTGCCAAGGTCACATCCGTCTCATGCCCCACACTAGAGATAACTGGTAAACGAGATTCAAAAATCGCTCGTACCACGATTTCTTCGTTAAAGGCCCAAAGATCCTCGATAGAACCTCCACCACGACCAATAATCAGCAAATCCAAATCGTCCCGTTGATTGGCACGCGCAATATTTCGAGCAATTTCTTCTGCTGCTCCATCTCCTTGAACCTTAGTCGGATAAAGAAGGATATCTACACCTGGAAAGCGCCTGCTGACGGTCGTGATAATATCTCGAATAACGGCTCCACTGCGACTGGTTACTACACCAATTCTCTTAGAAAATTGGGGCAGAGGTTGCTTGAAGCGTTCTTGAAACAGGCCTTCTTCTGTCAATTTTTTCTTGAGTTGTTCAAACTGAATCGCAAGCGCCCCAACCCCATCAGGCTCAGCCTTTTCAATGATGATGGAGTAGGTACCACTTGGTTCGTAGACCTGTACACGCCCAATCACATTGATTTTCATCCCTTCTTCCAGGTCGAAGCCTAATTTCTGATAAATACCAGACCAAATAGTTGCTTGAATAACTGCGTGGTCATCTTTTAGGGAGAAATATTGGTGAGTAGGTCGTTTACGAAAGTTGGAAACTTGACCAGTTAAATAGACCCGTTCCAAATAAGGGTCTTTATCGAATTTCATTTTCAGATACTTGGTCAAAGTTGTTACCGATAAATACTTTTCCATCTCCACCTACTATTCATTTTCTTGCTCTTTCATGGGTATTATTATACCAAAAATATGCCTAAAAATCTCCATTTATGTACCATTATGAGGGAAAAATAAAAAAAGGAGGCAAGGCCTCCACGTCTGATTATTTGCTGTTTCGAGCTTCTTCCAAAATCTTTTCAATCTTGGTTGTCAAAAGGTCAATAGCCACTGTATTGCTGACTCCCTCAGGAATGACGATATCAGCATAACGCTTGGTTGGCTCGATAAACTGATGGTACATGGGCTTGACCACACCTAAGTACTGGTCAATAACGCTATCAAGACTACGGCCACGCTCTTCCATATCACGCTTGATACGACGAATAATGCGCACATCATCATCTGTATCCACAAAAATCTTGATATCCATCAAATCACGCAGACGCTTGTCTTCCAAGACCAAAATCCCCTCAACGATAAAGACATCTTGAGGTTCTTGACGATAGGTCTTGCTACTTCGTGTATGCTCAGTATAGTCATAAGTCGGGATGTCGACCGGACGCCCTGCCAACAATTCCTTAATCTGCTCGATCATCAAGTCTGTATCAAAGGCAAAAGGATGGTCGTAGTTGGTTTTGACACGCTCTTCAAAGGTCAAATGAGACTGATCCTTATAATATGAATCATGCTCAATCATGGAAATCTTTTCATCAGGAAAATGCGATAAAATGGCTCTTGAAACACTGGTCTTACCACCACCAGAACCACCTGTCACTCCGATAATGATTGGTCTATTTTGCATGCTATCCTCCGTTTTTTTATCCGTCGTCTATTCTATCATATTTTTTACAAAATTTATAGTCTGGTTTGGATAGTCTAGGGGAAACAACACTCCCTACACCTCAGTTAGACTAGCTAAAAACCTTCCTTGGCTTGTAGAGATTGTCCCGTTTTTCTAGAATGGCTAACAATTTATCTTCTTCAAAAGCAGCTAATTCTTGTTCTGTTTGTTCGAGCTCTATAAAACGACCAAAGCGTACTTCTGTAGCCTCTTCTGGAGTTAGTAAAACTTTGACGAGGTCTCCTGTCCCAATCTCTAGAGGATGGAGAAAGTCCAGTTGACCAATCTCCACTTTTTCAGCAATTTCGTCCAAGGTCAGTGAATCTTCCAATTCCAAACCTGCTGCACTGGTCCGTGTCAGATGTGACATATGGGCAGCATATCCAAGTTTCTCTCCCAAGTCAACTGATAAGGTACGGATATAAGTTCCCTTACTGCATTTCACACGAAAAGTAAAACGTGCAAGATGACCCTCATAAGAAATCGGACTTGTTCGCTCAAACTGATAAATGGTCACCTGACGTTCTGGCCGTTCCACTTCCTGACCAGCACGCGCATACTCATAAAGCTTGCGACCATTGACCTTGACTGCCGAATACATAGGCGGAATCTGAATAATAGGTCCTGTCAGACTGGCAATTGCTTCATCAACAAGCTTTTCATCCAAGTGCGACAAAACAGGCGTCTCTGCAACCACTTCCCCACTGGCATCCTCTGTCGTCGTTGAATAGCCAAGAGTGATTTCCCCCTCATAGACCTTGCCCTCATCCTGCATGAACTCGACCATGCGGGTTGCCTTGCCAACTGCAATAGGCAAAACACCCACCACATCCGGATCCAAGGTCCCACCATGACCAATTTTCTTGGTTCCCAAAATCTTACGCAGTTTAAAAACCGCATCATGCGAGGTCATGCCCGCTTCTTTTTTTAAGTTGATAATACCGTTCATTTGTTACTTTCTAATTTCATTCATGAAATATCTTCTTCAAGAATCGTAATGTAATTATCTTTTGTAACAAAAGATAGTGTGGCTAATCTTATTGCTTGGTTCATAATTATCCTGTCAAATACATTTCTTACAAATCGCCCATTTGCATTTTTATTTTCAGGATTGCTACTATGTAATTCTAAATATTTTTTTAATTTTTCTTTTGCAGAATCATGCAAAATGTACTCTTCATTTTTGCAATATGAAAGAAAAATATCAAACATTTGGTCCACAGTATAATCTTCAAACGTAATAAAATAATTAAATCTTGATTTTAACCCAGGATTAGATTCAAAAAATTTTTTCATCAATTCATCATATCCAGCAACAATAACCACCAAATCATCACGATAGTCTTCTAATGCTTTTGTTAACTCAGTTAAACACTCTCGACCATAACTATCACTTTTATCGTTTTCAGTAATACTATATGCTTCATCAATAAACAATACACCACCTTTAGCTTTTTGTATCAATCTCTTCACTTTCGAAGCCGTCTGTCCTTGATATTCTGCTATTAAGTCTGTTCTACTTGCCTCTATAAAGTGACCTTTACTTAGTATTCCTAATGAACGATACATATTCCCAACGATTCTTGCTACTGTTGTTTTACCTGTCCCCGGATTTCCTAGGAAAGCCATATGCATAGTTCTATTCGTTTTTTTCAACCCAATCTTTTCTCGATTTTTCTGAACTTTGTTAAAGATTACTAAGTCTTCTATTTCTTTCTTTACATTTTCTAAACCTATTAGTGACTTTAAATCATTTGCTAGTTCTTCAAATGATTTATGATTTGTTTCTTTCAAAATCAAATAATTTGTATCAATAACTCTAGAGCCAAGATATTTATACAATAATTCCAATATGCTAGTTTGCTTATCTTTGATTTTTGAGAATGTCTCTTTACTTGTCAAGTTTCCTAATCGTTTTATAAATTCTAACTCAGCATTTTTAAGATTATCAACTATATCTTGAAGAATTATTTCTAATTCATAAGTATTATTTGTTAAATCATCAAGTTTTTTCACTTCCGATTTTAACAATTTTAAATAAGTTTCACTAATCATCTACATTCCTTTAAACAATAGAAATAATACTATTATAACAACAGCGACTCCAATAGTATAGAATCCTTTTCTAAGGAAACTAATCTCTTTTTGTTTTTCCTCTAGTTCAGTTTGAAATTTCTCGACAATTAAAGTAAGATTTTTACCTTCCTCTATTAATCGAACATTCATCTTGTCTACATCGTTTTTAAGATTATTTTGTGTTTCTTCAACTTGTAAATGCAAATCGTTAAAACTATTTTCTATTTTCACTAATGATTTTAGCTTCGCTTTTAAACTATCAATTTCAATATGAATTTCACTTTGCTTATCTTCAAGTTGTTCTAACTCTTCTAATTTTTTATGATGTTTCTTCAATACATCAATTAAATCTTTATTCTGTTTAAAAACATCATCTAATAATTTTTTATTACCAGTTTGATATTCTTCTATCTCATGCAATCCCTGTATAGCTTTATTATTTGCCTCTTTTGCTGCAATCAAAGATTTTGAAATACTTTGAATATACTCATCATCCAATATTTGAAATGTTTCGTAAATGGTATTAAATTCCTGAATAATTTTTTTAATATGTTCATTTTGATTAAAAATCTTGTTATGAACAGCTTCTCTAAGTGCATTTAAATCTTTTCCCTTGACTCCATAGTCCACAGAAAACAAATTCAATATATTCTCTTCATCTGGAACAGTAGGTAAATCAAATTGTTCAGGAATCTCTTCACTAAAGGCTTTTAATGCTTGTTTTTTTTCATTAAATCTTTCAGAATTGGCTAAAACTTGAATTTCTAATTCTTCTGACATAACATTCTCCTATAATAAATCATTTAATGCACTTTGCATTTCTTCAAGTTCTCTTTGTTTTTCATCAAAATAAATTTCATTAGCTAATAATCGCTGTTTGAAATCAATATTTGAATTAGAAAACTCTTCTTCAACATCACCAAGTAGTTCTCTTAGTTTTTGATGGTTCTTAGCCATCTTACTAAAAATGTGGTTTCGTTTAATAGCAACATTTTGCTCGGCAACAAAAATTTGGACTTCCTGAATTCTTAACAATTCATTTTTCTTATTAGCTTGTTTCTTTTGATTTTCCTCAATTAACTTTCTGGAAATAAATTGATCAATTCCATTAATAATTATTGCTCCCAAAATTCCGGTTAGTAAACTAGCTAAGAACATCCCTAAAATATTAGCAATTGTTCCTAGAAGTTTTATTTCAAAAGTCATACCTGGTATCTTATTTAAGAACTGTTCAAAATATTCTCCTAAAAACATTGCGCCTACACCTACTAATGCGGAAGTAATAATTTTTGAAATATGGGCAATTTTAATTTCAATAGAATGAGATTGATTTTCAGGGTTTGATAGATAAGAAATACTTTCTCTGATAGAACCAAATAATTGTTTAAACAAGTTTGGAAGTTTTTGTAATTTCTGGTTAAATACGCCAATAATTTCTCCTACGATGCTTCCAACAAAACTGTCTACACCCACTTTAATAAAATCTCTAATTTTACCAAAGAAGGAATGAAGTGCTTTTTTCATTTCCTCTATAAATGAATCAAAAGAGCGTTTTTTTGCTTTAAAATACCTCACTAAAGCATTCATAATTTCCTTCAGCATCCCAAATAATGCTGCAATAAACATAGCTTTTATAGCATCTTTGCCAGCTTTATTGGCCATTCTGACAGAAGCTTTCTTTGCAATATCCTTATTAATAGCTTTCTTCGCTGTTTTTTCAGATTTGAGCATTTTCTTCGAATCAGCTGCTAATTTATCATTTAATCTTTTATTATTTTCAGCCTTAAGATTTCGCTTTTCGGCATCTGAGATATTCATCTTATCAATTTTTTTATTAGCTCTTTCAACTTGTTCTTTAAGATTTTTTTCTCTTGCTTCTCTTTTCTTTATATACTCGCTATTAGATTTTGCGCCTTTACTTTTATTAAGAGATTCATTAGTTCCTGCCAAATTTTCTGATTTATTGGCTAAATCAGAAGTTTCAATATCTGCTATTTTCCTCCATGGGTTTTCAAAAATCTGTTTTCTTGGTATAACGTGATCCAAATTAGCTTTTTCGTTAATTTTTATTGTTTTTCCAGTATATTCATCCTTTAAATTTCCATTTTTTTGCCTTTCTTTCATAGCATTATTTGCATCAGTATACCTTTTATCTTTCATTATTTTAGCACCCTCTTCTTTTGTATAACCATTAGGATGTTTATCGTTATACTGCTTAAGAAGCGTGTCGCTTGTCATATCTAAACCAATTTGGTTCGCAAATTGATTCCAAATTTCATCTAAGATAACATCTCCTAATTTATCCGGGGAGCTAATTTCTTTACATTCCAATTCTAATTTTTCAAGATTAGAAAACTCAGTTGTAAATTGTTGTTCCAGTAGTTCTTCTAACTCATCGTAGTTTAAATTTTCAGACTCATATACTTCTTCCGCATTCAATACTAATAATTCATTTTCCACTGCTTTCTACTCCCCCTTCAGTGCTTCAAACTTCGCTTTCATGGTTGGATTTTTTCGAATCAATTTTTTGACAGAAACATCTTCCAACTTATTGTTTGCGAGGCGAAGTTGGTTTTCGGATGTGGTTAGGAACTTCTTGACCTCTTCCATGCGTTTGATGGCCTTGTCGATTTCATCAATAGCTTTTCCAAAGTTGGTCGAAGCTGAGTTGTAGTTCTTGGCAAAGGCTAGTTTAAAGGCATCCAAGTCTTCTTCAAAATGCGTAATGTCAATATTTTGCTCGCGAACCAAAGCCAATTCTTGTTTGTATTTTAGAGAATTAAGCGCCGCATTTCGCAAGAGACCAATCAACTGGATAAAGAATTGAGGACGAACCACATACATCTTTTCATACTCGTGGCTGACGTCAACAATCCCTGTGTTAAAGTAGTCATTATCGGCCTCAAGCATGGTCACCAAAACGGCATACTCACAGTTCTTCTCCCGACGGTCCTTGTCCAATTCCTTATAAAAATCCGCATTCTTGTGCTTCTTCTCTGTTCCATCTGCTTCGTTTTTCATCTCAAACATGATGGAAATGATTTCGACTCCATTTTCGTCACATTCACGGAAGATAAAGTCCCCCTTAGACCCACGCGCAGAGACCTTGTTATCCTTCTCAAAGTAGGCATTTGGAAAGGCAAAACTACGGACCTTGTTAAACTCACTCTCTGCGTACTGTTCCAGACTTTCCCCGATAGCTTTTGTAGATTGTTGAGCTTTGAAATTCTTATAAAATTCGACTTGTTCACTGGCTGCTTTGAGCTGTGCTTCATAGTTTTGCTTAACTGAAGCAAGAGAAAGCTCGTTTTCTTTTTCTTGTAATAGGAGCTGATTTTTGACCTGATCCCGTTCTTTTTCTAGGTCAGATAGGGTCTTTTGCAGTTGATTTTCATGCTCCAAACGCAAGGTCGCCAACTGGTTTTCCAAGGCCTGTACTTCCTTGTCCTTAGCCAATAAGGCCTGATTGCTTGTCTGTTCAACCTCTTTCTTGGCCAGTTCTTTCTCTGTATCAAAGTTTTGGATTTGACTCTGTAATTGAGCAATTTCTTGGTCTTTTTGAGCTAGTTTAGACTGTTGTTCATTCATGGCCTTTTGCTCTGCCAAAGCCAGTTCCTGCTTCATGCGATCGTGCAATTCCTTATCAAACTCTGCTGTTCTCACTTGGGACAAAAGTTCGGCATACTGACTTTCATTTACTGTAAAAACTTCCCCACAGTTGGGGCATTTGATTTCGTTCATATCGTTCCTCTTTCTAGACTTCTGTAACCATTATATCATGCCTAAGGGAAAATCAAAAACAGCGAGTCGAAACCCACTGTTTATATCTTTTACTTTAAATTTTTTCCAAGGCCAAGCGCAAGTCTTCAATCAAATCATCCACATTTTCAAGTCCGATAGACAAACGGATTTGGTTTGGTGTGACGCCAGCTGCTTCCAGGTCTTTTTCTGACAATTGACCATGAGTTGTTGTAGCAGGATGGACAACAAGCGATTTAGCATCTGCCACGTTTGCAAGATCAGAAAAGATCTCTAAATGATCAATTACCTTGCGAGCTTCTGCCTCCCCACCTTTGACATGGAAGGTAAAGATTGAACCCACACCTTTAGGCAAGTATTTCTCAGCCAAGGCATGATATGGACTATCTGCTAGTTTTGGATAATTTACCTTTTCTACCTTAGGATGGTTGACAAGGAAATCAACAATTTTCTCTGCATTTTGCACATGGCGTTCCACACGAAGAGAAAGGGTTTCAAGTCCTTGGAGTAACAAGAAGGCATTAAATGGCGACAAGGCTGCACCTGTATCACGAAGCAATTGAACACGGACAGCGATAATAAAGGCTGCTGCACCCACATCACGAGTATAGCTCAAATTGTGGTAGCTTGGGTCTTCCTCAACAAATTGAGGGAATTTTCCTGAAGCTGCCCAGTCAAAACGACCGCTATCGACAATCACTCCACCAATAGTCGTACCATGCCCACCGATAAACTTAGTCGCAGAGTGAATAGCAATATCTACACCGTGAGAAAAAACGTTAATCAAATAAGGTGTTGCAAAGGTATTATCTGAAACGAGTGGAATCTGATGCTTATGAGCAATCTCTGCCAATTTTTCCAAATCTGGAATGTTAATCAAGGGGTTACCCAAGGTTTCAATCAGAACAAGCTTGGTATTGTCTTTGATCGCTGCTTCCACTTCCTCCAAATTATCCACGTCCACAAAGGTTGTTGTGATACCATAACGAGGAAGGGTTTCTTTCAAGAGATTGAAAGTTCCACCGTAAATAGTTGAAGCTGCCACTACATGGTCACCTGCATGAGCAAGTGCCAAAATCGTATAAGTCACTGCAGCCATACCTGATGCTGTTGCAAGAGCTCCAACACCACCTTCAAGAGCAGCGATTCTTTCTTCAAAGGCAGCTGTTGTAGGGTTGGTGATACGAGTATAAATGTTCCCTGGTTTTCTCAAGGCAAACAAATCGGCACCTTCCTGCGTGTCATCAAAAACAAAGGATGTTGTTTGATAAATCGGCACTGCACGAGACTTGGTAGCTGGATCCACAACTTGCCCAGCATGCAATTGCAAAGTTTCAAATTTAAAATCACGAGTCATAAAACGACCTCCAAATAGTTTGATTAAGGATATTGTAGCACCTTAAGTTATAGTTTACAAATATCAGTTTTCTATATTTTGATATAAGAAATAGCTATTACCCTATTTTAAAGATGAAAAAAGCACGACTCAATCGTGCTCATTTTCTTAATCTACATAAGTATCTTCATTTTTATTGAGGAAGGCATATGGAAGACCCATCAAGAGACCACCACCAATGAAGTTTCCAATGAAGGTTACACCCCAGTGACGGAGCATATTTCCAACACCGAAGTTAGCAATTGAATCAGCAGCAACACTGAATTTCACAATCGCGAAAGAAGCAAAGTTCGCCGCAATGTGCTCGTTTGTTAAGAATACAAACATGTAAATCGCTGACAACACAAGCCATAGTTTGGCACCACCATCTTTGACCAAAACAAATGAAAGAATCGCAATATTTACGAAAATATTTGCCAAAATTGCCTCAAGCAAGATTAATTCATTTGAGCGGCCTAACTTCATCTCAACAACCCCTGAGATGAAACTATCGTGAGTCAGATGTGCATAGGCTGCCGAATGAGCAAAGCCCCAACCTGCTATCAAGGCCCCAATAAGGTTGAACAAGGTACAGTAAAGTAAAATCTCAGCTGTTTTTCTCCAAGAGATTTTTTTCAAGAAACTACCAGCAGTCAAGAACATCATGTTTGATGTTACCAACTCGGCATTCAAGAAAACAATGTAGGCCAATCCCCAAGCAAAGACAAAGGGGAATAGGAAACGTCCACTACCTGGTGCAATTTTATTAATCAAGTCAGCCCCAACTGCACCAGCAGCTGTACTGAAAGTTAAGAATGCACCTGCAAACATGGAACGAATCGCATACTTAAATTTGCTTTGACTATAAAGACTTTCCTTCTTCTTGCAAGCAAATTCAATCTTTGAGATAAATTCTGAAGAAACCATAATAAACTCCTAAAACTTTTATTTGTGATAATTATACCATAAGTGAAAAGCGTTTACAAATAGTTATCATCGATTTTCAATAGTTGAGTTTTTACTTATTTTCCATTAAAATCATTTTCATTAATTGCTATCATTTTTTTAAATCGTATTCATCATCGTATTCATTTTCATACTCATATTTGCCCGTATAGTTGAGAAGGTTTTAATTTAGTTCTAATAGTTTACAAATGTATCAGTGACTAATTTCACTGTTTTTATTTTTACAAAACACCGTTTTTGCAAAATAGAAAACCGTGATGTTTGTCACGGTTCCTGCTTATACCCAAAGTTGATTAAAATTCTAAGAGATTGCTTTCTACGACTGCCTCAAGCGCTAGAGATTTGCTTCCATAATCTTCAAAATCAATAGTGATTGTGTCGTCTTTGATTTCTGTTACTTTACCCGTTCCAAACGTTGGATGTTTAACTGTTGAACCTACAACGTCTTTGTGAGACTCAATCCATTCCTTGACTTTCTCATTTTCTCCTTGATCCTGCAGAAGACCAGACTGTTTCATCAATTCAACCACCTCAAAATATCCATCTACAAATGTCTGTTTGAAATCTGACCCCATAGACAATTCTGAACGTTTTACATGCTCACCCAAACCTAGCATTAGTTTAATAGCTTTCAAAATGACATCATCAGAGACATTACGACTATCAAGCTGCCCACCAACTGCATCACCGTAAACACCGTAGAAGTGGCCATCTTCACCATCATGACCGTAAATATCCATGATATTACTTGTTTCACGGTTGCAATAAACTGCTCCAGCTTCGTTTACAATAGCATATGCTACATCATTATTTTTAATTTCTTCAAGTAGTTGTTTTGCGTTTTCCATGTCTAGCTCCTCTACATAATTTGTTAATTTGATAGCATTTTCTAAACTCATTTTTTCGATTGGAGTTTTGCCTGTGACCCATCTACTGATTGTAGTGTCACTAATTCCAGTAGCTTTAGAAATTCTATAAGCTGTTACCGTCTTTAGTAATTTTTGAATTTTGTTAAAATCTGCTTTACTCATTTTTTATTATCTCCTGAATACCAAGCAATAGCGATCGCCAACATTGCTACAAATAAAATAATTTTCATCTTGATTTTTCTCTAACTTTCTTATACAATGAAAGGTAAGGAGAGCTTTCGCTCTCTTACCCTTTAGCGATTATCTCTTCCTGCGTCTGGTAAACTTGGGAGCGATTTTCGCTTTTTTATTTTGCTCTTTTAGTACTTTGTACCAAGAGCGACTCTCTTTTGAGATTGCTACTGCAATCCCTATCGCAACTGTGACCCTTGCCAGCCACTCGTCTAGGTTGTCCATTTGTATCACCTCCTTACATTATTTATTATACCGCATTATAATGCGGTAGTCAAGTGTTTTAACAAAGAATTTTAAACTTTTCCCATTCTGAAACTACTTTCAGAGCAAACAAAAAACCGCAAGCCTGAGCCTGCGGTGAAAGAACAATTTAGAAAGTTTCCTTTCATTTTATTTTTTGAAATTATTTCGTCGTAATCAAGCCATCTGGTTCTACTGTGAACTCTGGCTTTTCTGCCATTGTTCCGTCTGGTTTGATGTAGTACCAGCCTTGGCCTGCTCTGACGAATTCATTAGATACCATATACCCGTTTTTGCTGTCGAGGTAGTACCATGTGTCCTTGTACTTGACCCATCCTGTCTTCATGGCGCCTTCTACGTCGAAGTAGTACCACTTCTCAGCGATTTTTTTCCAGCCTGTGGCCATTTCGCCTGAGTTGTCGAACCAGTACCAGTTGCCGTCTGAGTGCTTCTTCCAGCGGTCTGCAAGCATGTATCCTGAACCGTCGAAGTAATACCAGGTTCCGTTGATTTTCTCAAACTTGTCTTTTGGATAAGAGCCGTCTTCTTTAACATACCAGTAGCCTGTATCGTTCTTCTGCCAGCCTGTTTCGGCGCCTAGGCCGTTCTCAATATCTCGCTTAAATTGTTCACGGCTAACACCCCATTTCGCAAGATAAGGATACGGGTCAACGTGGTCGCTACTGTTATCCGGCTGGTTATTGGTACAGTATTCATGAGTTTTGATACCTGCCAAGTCGTCTGTATCAAGAGTTTTCGGCAAACCTGCTTCATCTGCTAGATTTCGTAGCAATTCGATATAGAGACGATAGTCTGTCATGAACTCTTCTTTAGTTGAATGGCTTTCAATCAATTCAACTGCTGCATAGGTCTCAGCATTCCAACCGCCCCCAACGTCCCACATTCCCTTGTTTACAGGGCCTACTTGCATGACACGACCGTTTCCAACGACATGAGAAAAGAACCCAAGTCCAGGGTCCTTTCTGTAGTGGTAGTCCGCCTCGTTCTGAGCGGTTGAGTTTCGGTTGCCTGTTGAGTGGGCATGAACCTGACGGAAAGGCTCAAACCCAACAATCGGCAAGTCCGTGCGTAGTCTACTTGTATCAATATCCATGCCTATTCCTCACTTGGTTTCTCATAGTCTAGTGCTCGTGTGCTGTCTGTGATTCCGCTTGTAGTTGGGTCATTAACCAAACCGATAGCAGTCAAGAATACGAAGACCGCATTAACAAGCAAAATCAGCTTGTTGCCGATATCACCCAAATCCAGATGATATCCAAAGACTGCTGCACCAGCTTGCAAGACAAGCAAGAGGGCTGGAATGGCAGTCAGCCAAAAGAATTTATTTTTTAGTCGTACTTTCCAGTTAATCATTATTAAATTTCCTTTCTTATGGTAATTGCGTAGGCCAAGCCTCATCTGTCAAGTATGAGATAGCACTTACTCGTATATCTCCAATATCTTTATCTGTGGGGATAGGGTCATTAAATGTAAATTGTATGAAGTTTGAGTCGGTTACTCCTCCGAGATACCATATCCCATACGGCTTCCCAGCGTCATTATAAATTCCACCAATCAGTGACGCCTCACTCCTAAATCCTGCAGGTATTCCACCAGGACCTAACACTTTAGCCCCTTTGTCCCCACTGCTATTGTGCCTTGCAAATCCAGGTCCATTTCGTCTGCCTACTCCAAACCAACCCCATTGAAGACCACCAAATTGATAAGTAACAAGATTGTTTACTCGTCTGATTTTAATGAACGAGTTGCCTGCTCTAGAGACACTGTTTAACGTTCTCCAGCCAGTATCGCCGATTAGAACACGCCAGCCTGTGTTATCGTTCCCTTTTTCTTTTATCCATTTGAGAGCGCCGTTTGTCACATTGACATCAACATAGGTAGTTCCGATTTCAGCCGTTATACGACCTTCTGGTGAGCCTGTACCACGGATTTCACGGCCTACGTTATCTGGTAGCGGTAGAGTGACATTGTTACCCCCAGCGATGCCGAGGGTATTTCCTGTCAATGTCAGCCTTGGTTCAGGTTTTTGGTTAATAGCCTTCACATCACGGCCAACCGCTTGAGCAAATTCCTCTAAATTGCTCATAACAATCACGCTTTCGCTGCAGTATACGTTGCGACCAAGTCAAGGTTTGCAAATTCATCAATACGACGGCCAAGGTCAGCCAATTTTTGCACAACTGCGCCTTCAGTATCGCCACTCATGCCTGCGATCGCCGTAGCAATCTCTTTCAGTGTGTCAAGATTTTCAGGAACGCCGTCACCTAAAATCTCAGCTTTCACTGCTGTTTTAGCTTGTTCGATAGCTTGCGTTAACGTAGCACTGTCAATTTTTGTATTGATCAACTGCATCATTGTCTTGTTATCCGCTCCCACAGCAGAAGCGAATGCAATCAATTTACTTGTATCCATAATTCTTCTATACCTTTCCTAAGTTATAGTACGTGAGCAAATCAGGAATCTCCTGACATACTCCACCTTCACTTGCAGTTCTTCCTGCAAGTTGTTTTTTTACTTCTTCAGCGATATCCAGCTCCTTTAGAGCATGGACTTCTTCTGTGACCAATTCCTTATCTGAAGCCACTATCTTGATGTGGGTTTCTTTGTCACTCGGGAAAATATATCCGCCAGCGCTAATCTCTAAGCGGTATTTCCCAATTGGCAAGATAGTGTCCAGATTAAAATTCACGCTTGAGTTCGTGACAGTTACCTTCTTCTTCCACTGGTACTTTCCCATGGTCAGACTAACGACCGCCACCTCCCCATCAAGAGAGGGGACGGCTCGATAATCTTCGTTCAAGAGGACAAATCCAAAGGTAGAAGCCACATCACCCTGTTTTATGAGGTAACCGCCATCAACTTGAGCAAGATTGGTCGTATTTAGATTACAGACCATTCTGCGCCCCTTTCTCATCTTCGACTAAGATGTCGTCTCTAATCTGCAACGCCTCAAAATTGTTGTACAAGTGGTCAATGTAGCCATTACCACCCAAAGCCTTGTAGCTGTTGTGCATGTTTTCGACTACATAGAACTCATCTTTAGTTGTAAAACCACGACGGATAGCTCTACGAATGTCACGATCGAGGTGCGTCCTCATCGTTACAAGATGCGCATCGTCGTGTAGTTTTAGCTTTGCCTGTACTTCGTCAATTTTGGCGTTGTTCTCGTCAGTAGTAATCTGGACATCTTTGATTTGTTTCTTGACTTCACTTAACTCTGAAATGATTTGGTCTGTCTGTTCCTTTGATTTCTTCGGCAGTTTGTAGCTAAGCCAAGCGATAATAATCGGTGAAGCTACTGGTAGCACGTTCATGAAGAAATGCTCTGTTGATTGTAAGACGTCCATAAAGCACCTCCACTATTGGTTAGGTGTAACTGTTGTAGCAGGAGGTTCTGCAGTTGTAGGTGCCACGGTAGCTGTCGTAGAAACTGTAGCTACTGGTGCGACATTCGTAGGCTCATTTTGTTCTTTAGGCTCGTACTTCCATGCTGCGCCATATCCATCACGTTCAAGACGTCCATTACGAATAAAGTCGCTTGCAGGCTCTCCATTATAAGTAAATTCACGGTTAAGTTGTACTAGAACCCTCTTACCTTCACCATCCAACTCAACGTGCTCTGGGTCTTCGATGGTAATCAAATCACCTGGCATATAGTGTTTACCTACTTCAGCTGATTGAATTAAATCAACTAAAACTTTATAAGCTGTTCCGTACTGAAGCAATTTTTCTGTTATCAACGTTAAAACTAATGCGTAGCTAACTTTGCCATAGTGGTCGCTTTCAGTCTTGTTCTGTTTAACTGCTTGGTCTGTGGCCGTCTGCTTAGCTTCGGCTTGTGCTAATTTCTGTTCATTCTCTTGAAGCTTAACGTGAGTTTCTTCTAACTTAGCCTGAGCCTGTACAAGAGCGCTCGTCGGATCAAGTTCCGTTCTAATAAAATCTAAAACGGCTTGAATCAGCACTTCTTCATTATCATTCGTGCGATTACCTGGCAATTCAACACGCTCATAGCTGTAGCGACCAGGTTCTTCTTTCTCAATCGTTACGATTGTGACATTCTTTTCCCCTTTTAAGGTTGGGCTTCCTGTTAATTTGTAAGTCATTAGTTAGTTCCTTTCATTTTTGCTTGTGTTTCTTCGAACAGTTCTTTAAGCGCTGGGTCATATTCCAGTACGGCTTTAAAAGCCTGTAATTCAGCCAAAGCTAGCGTATAGTGTGCCTCTAAATGCGCACTATTCAATTCGCCTTCTTTCAAGCGGTTAGCGAGCGACTCAGCTACTAGCTTGTCGATTGTGTGATTATCCATGTATGTTCTCCATTTCTTTGATTTTCTGGTCCAGTTCTTGGACAGCCTTCAGCAAGTAGGGTACGAATTTTGAATAGTTGATAGACAGATAAGATGTTGTTTCATCTATTTCAATTGCTTCAGGGACTACCTTCTGGGCTTCCTGCGCAATCAAACCAATCTCTTCATATTTCTGGCTCTCGATGAAATCAAAAGAGACCATGTTCAATGCTTGAATTTTATCCAAGGCATTAACTGGACTCTCTTTAATATTTTCTTTAAGTCGCTTATCTGAGCTTGAAGTGATACCTGCGTATCCGCGCCATTTTGCCGTAGTAATCTGATTCCACCAACAAACGGCGTTATCACCTCCTGCTGGATTTGACCCAGCACCATAAACATCTGCATTTCCTGTCCAGATACCTTTGGCAGCATTAATCTTACTGTAGAAATTAACGTTTGTAGAGCCAGAAAAGTCTACTTTCCCATAAAAACTAACTGTATTCTTACAATACATCTGCCCATCTGTGTCCACATGCCAAGAGTTCGGTCCTGCTTGGTTCCAGTTATTGCCCCAATTGGCCCAGAAAGCTGTCTTAGTACCGCCACCAGCTCCATTCCCCATACCGACCGAGAATTGATTAACACCAGAAATCCAGCGACCGCCTCCATTATCAAACTGCCCCAAAGTGAAACCTCCAATTTCGCCTTGGTAGGCTTGTAAGAAGGTTGAGCTAGACACAACAGATTCAATCTTAGTTGTGAAGATTTCCTTAGATGTCAACTTGTCAATTAAGGCATCCCTAGCGGTCAGATTTTTGATTAAGGCATCATCTACGCTGATTTTATCGCCTGTAACTGCTCCTGCTTTAATCGTATCTGCAGTCACAGACCCAGCTGCTAACTTCCCGGCAGTTACCGCACCATCCACAATCATGTCGGATTTTACTCTGACTTTCGGAGCGATAATGTCAACGCCTTTCGAACTGGTCGAAATGGTAGAGGCTAACTGCTCACCAGTCAAGGTAGTAGATCCGATAGTCACACCTTCGGGCGTCACTTGTACTCTCGCACTGTTAGCAGCGTCTCGCACTTCCTGCCTAATTTCTTTGGCCGTCTGCGCAATGGCACTCTTGACATTCTTGTCAAAAAATTGAGTCAGCGCCCCTTGATTATTCTGCTGGATTTTGCCCCAGAGAGTGCTGTTTGGATCTCTCAATTCCAGTTCAATAGAACGCATATCCTTGAAGAGACCTGACAAGGTGCGTTGCGTGACAGTAGGTTCCACAAAGTTAGTCGGGAAATCTCCCTGCTCCAACTGGATATCTGTCAGCACCGTATCACCCACACAGCCCATGTGATGAAGCTTCAGCAGTTCATCTCGTGTCCGTGGCTGAAATACCTTGTAATACCGTCCGTTATGCTCCAAAGCAGGCGAACGAACGTTTTGAATGGTAATATCCATGTGTTACCTCATTCTGTCATATAAAACAATATCTTTATAATCATTTCTAAACCAGTGTCGTGTCAAATTAGATAAAGCTTGACGCTTGCTTGCTTCATCTACTCCTGCATCTTCATTTTGACCTAGTAAAAACACAAAAGATGGATTAGGTGTTGATAAATTATAGGCATATACTTTGACGAACTTTTCTTCTATCCTCAAATAGTAGTACCCTGAGTTTAATCCTACATATCGATACGAGAATCGAGTGTAAAAGTCTAAAGTAGCTGACTGATAGTTAATATTTAATATAGTCAATGACAAAGTATTTACAATTCGAAATCTGTATTTTTTCCAAATTAGCTTATCTCCTATATATCTTTCAACAACTTCCTTCCCACCTACATAAATTCCTTCTCTAGCCATACTACCTCCTACGAATTACTATAAATGTCATAGATAGTATTACTATCTTTGTTGGCAATCGCGTCATATTGAGACCTTGTACCAGACCAATATTTCATTGGTTGCCCACCGTTCTGATTGATGATGTTTTGGCCAGGCGCTCCATCTGCGCCTCTAGCGCCGTCAGCGCCTCGTGCACCAGCTGGACCTGTTGCACCGTCGCTAACATTATCAAGTCGTGTGCTAGCAGCTGCTTTAATGCCGTTGTACGTTATAACGATGTAGACCTCAAGCCAACCTCCTGAACGCTGAGAAGCATTCCACTGGCCAAACTTACCGTTCGCGTCAGGCGTTTGGCTCAGCAAGCTTTGCCAGTTATTATTCCCAAAACCACGGTAGTAATAATCAACAGTATAGCCACTAGTTAACCGAGTCCCGTCATAGTAGACATCCGCGATCAGATTTAACTGACTGGTTGCACCGTTTCGATAGCTTCCCTCGATACGCACATTCGCATTTAAGCTATGACCGTTATCTCCTCGCAAGCCCTCTCTCTGTTGACTCGTCAAGTCCTCGAATCGCATAACACCGTCTGCGCCTTGTGGTCCTGTTTCTCCACGTTCTCCACGGTCGCCTTTAGGACCTGTTAGATACTGCAAGGCTGAGAAACGGTCACGGCCATTTCCGACCTTGACCTTGCCTGTATCACTCTCGACGCCTAACTCGCCATCTAGCAAGACCAGATTGCTACTTGCCCAATCACTCGCTGACATGCGCTTGTGCTGTACCCTTATTGGGATTGTTTCCGTCATGTTCTTCCTCCATCAAAAATAAAAGTTGGACTCTCGTTCCAACTTCCGTCATATCTAGCATTTTGTCCATCAGCAATCGTCTTATAGACTGGCGCTAGTTCAATCCGTCTTGTCTGATTGTCAACAGTTACAGACTGCTCTAAATCTTGATACCAGTCCCCTGAGAAAGTCAGACGATAGGCACCGTAGTAGACCGCCAAGACCTGCTCCTCTTTCTGAACAAGGTCTTTGTCAATCGCTGGCATGACTGAATTAGCAGGCGCTAAATGGACGTGTCCGCCATAAAACGGATTCTTATTGACTACCACAGTCACATCTGTCTTACTATAAGGCGTACAGGTTGCTGACCAGCTGATGACGTACTGCTTACCAAGTTCAAAGCCTTCTCCATTGTGGCCGACCTCCACGAAATCCGTTCCATAGCTAATTTTCTTAGCCGTGCCACCATTCAAGCGGTTCTTGTTGTACTGGGTATTTCCGTCCCCACCAATAAGGCTAGCATTAACCCTTGCAGTCTCGCTGACCTGTTCCAGTTTCTTACTCAGTTCAGCGATTGAGTCCGCACCACTCATCAGCTCCTCACGGATTCGCTTCACGAACTCAGGACGCTCTTTTTCCATTTCTTCATGGATTTTAGCGCCAAATTCTTCGGCCTTAGCCTTGTACTGCTCGATGGCATCCGTGATAGTTTTCTCACGCTTGGCAAATTCAGCATCAAAGGCACGATCAGCGTTGGCGATCGCACGTTCCAGCATGATGTCAAATTTTGTTTCTTGCTTGTCCAAGATTGCGTTTGCTACTGCTGATACTCCACCACCATTCCCTCCTGATTTCACTTTGTCATCAAAGGTAATGGTTAGATAGGCTCCCTGTCCATTGTTTGCTAAACAGTCATACTCATAGGCAATTGCTTTCTTATAAACGTCCACATTATGCTTATAGCTTTTCAGATTAACCGTATCGCCCATGTGAACAGTTTGCCCATCAAGTTCATAGGCTTCAATCTTAATGGCATCTGTAGCCTTATCTATGTGTTCGTTAGTAAATTTAGCGCTAGCCCACTTTGTCAACTCATCAACGGTCTGAATGTTGTTATTGCTATAACTTCTTTCGTTGATGTAAGGGTAGGCACCAATTAAGGGACTATCAACTGTTATGGCAATCGTTGTGTCTTCCTTGGCACCCTCTGCCTTAAATGTAGACTTAGCATGGATCCGAGTAACAATATTTTGTGAGTTTTTGGTTCGTTGATAGGATTTTAGGTTTTTGTGGGTAGAGATGATAACACCTCTGTCCTCTCCTCGATTTCGCTTAATTGAGATAGCGAAATTGTCCCGAACCATCTCTCCTTCCCATGTTCCCACAATTGAGTGAGCGCCATCCATTAATACGCTGTAGAGTGTTTCTACTTCTTTTGTGTTGATGGTTCTCCTGTCTGTGATATCACTGGTAAATGAAAAATCATTGATAGGAGACTTAGCGACTTGTACCAATTGAGAAAGAGCCTGCCAACAACTCTGCTTGTTGACAGACAGAGGATTGATAGACCGCTGCATGACATCATCAGTGATATGATAAGCAGTGATTTCTAAATGATCATCATTCTCTACTGGTTTTTTGATGCGGAACAACTGCGGACCAATCACAGGCGCTGGTGCCTTTATCAACATATCTTCACGGAAAAATTGATAAATCTCAGAGTCCGTGATAGGGTAGCGAACAGTAAGGGTAAAATCCCCGTTCATTTGCTCTTTGATAATTGCTGAAGTCGCTTCATGCAGTGGAATACCGTTCCATTTAACGTTACGAGTATCACTTTCAAGCAAATATAGCATTACGCCCACCCCCACACAGTTTCAATCGTCATGGAACTGATACCAGCACCTAAGACAATCCCAACATCTTGTTTTTTGATAGGGTCAATCGTGATAAAATCCCCTGTCCACTTAATTCTGGAACCTGTTCCGTCCAAGAAACTAGGATTGTTTGGGTTATTTACCATGATAGCTTTTCCAGATAGTCTTTCTAAGCGGATGACCTGTCTGTCCACTGTGAAACTAACCTCAGTCGTACTCTGACCAGTTATGGTAATTGTCGGAAAAGCCAAAGCAGAGCCCTTGGTTCTTAAAGTGCCACTTCTTGAGAAGGTCTGATTGTCCGTAGCTTTAAAAAATTTTGTAGGATGACACTCAAATGTTACTTTGAGCGCATAATATCCTGCACGATTTCTAGTAGTCTCGGAAATTTTTACCTTGTAACACCACATCTTAGTGGTTTTGACACGTTCACTTTCAAGCCAAAAGTTTTCCCTGGCAAAGAGAGCCAAGAAACGGTTCAAGTCCTCTTCCTTTGGTTTTACTAAGTGAAGTGTGTAGGATTTTTCAACCATCCCTCTATGATGATTGGTTTGTAGGATAGCTCCGCTAATACCGTCATGCTCCCATAGTTTTGTCTTACTATTGGCAATCACGATGGATGGCGCTTCTTCTACAATGACATCAAAAGGAAAAGAGGAGGTTGCTACACCATCAATCACCAATTCATTATGTTTGATCATGCGATTCCTCCTCTAAGTTGTGTTTTCCGTTGCAGTTCATCCGCAATCTTTTGAGCGACAACATCAGCAATGCGATTGATATCCATCTCTTCACTGATGTTATTTCCGCTAATGCTGACATTGATAACAGGAGACAGACCTCCCATTGTTTGGGCTATTCCACGACCGATAGCTCCCAAGGTTCGTTCGTTTAGTGGTAAGACAGCCTCGTTCCCAGCCTCTCCACCAACCATAAGACTATTTCCGTTTGAACCAAAAACAGTCGGCTTGGTCAAGATACCACCCTTGGCATACCACTCTACGCCAATGCTTGGCAACCCGTTACTCAACCAGTCAACTGGATTAAGAGAGCCTGTGATACTAAAGTGTGGTAGAGGGATGTGAGGCCATCTAAATTCAAAGTTAAAGAATCCCTTAATAGCTTCAATTGCACTACCAACTAAATCCTTAGCCCCGTTAATAGCATTCCCGATTGTATCTTTAATACCGTTCCAAATGCTACTTGCGGTTGATTGAATACTATTCCAGATATTGCTAATCGTATCTCTTATACCGTTAAAGACACTCGAGACCGAACTTGAAATACCATCAAATATTCCTGAAAGAGTGGACTTGATACCATTCCAAATAGTTGATGCAACCGTTGAGATGGTGTTCCAGATGTTAGACAATAGCTGCGCTATGCCATTAAAGATAGTCCCAATGACACTTGCAATCCCATTCCAGATTGTTTCTCCAACACTCTTGATGGTTTCCCAAGCGCCCGACCAGTCACCAGTAATGATCTGCATCACTGCCTTGATAATACCCAAAACAACGTTAATAGCTGTCTCAACTACCGTTTTAATCACTTCCCAAACTGTAGAGGTGATAATCTGAATATTATTCCACTCTCCCTCTATAAGAGGACCTATAACAGTCATAACAGCGCTAATGATAGCGGAAATGCTAGTCCAGACAGCATCCGTAATTGAACGGATTAGTTCTTGGTTTTCAGTCCACCAAGTTACAACCGTTCCAAAAATACTCATGATGAAATTTGAAATTTCACCTACAACAGTACTGATAACGGATGAAATAGCCTCCCACACAGCTGTTACAGCGTTGCGGAATCCTTCATTCGTTTCCCATAAGTATTTCAAAATGACAACGACCGCTGCCACTGCGGCCGCTATTGCAGCTGCTGTCCCAATGATTGGTAGAGCGGCAGTTATCATAGCGCCTATAGACGTTGTAAATATAGCTTGCAGGGATAAGAATATAGGCGCTAAAAATCCTACAGCGGTAACCACAGCTCCTATGATTACTATAAATTCTTTAATCGGGCCAGGCAAAGTACCAAACCAATCTGCCACACCTTTTATAATGTCTCCTAAAGCTTGAAACACAGGAATCAACATTTCCAAAAGAGGTTGACCTAATGCAGCCAAGGCATTAGTTCCAGATTGTTTTAGATTCCCCATGACGTTTTCTAAGCCGTCAGATTCTCTTGCAGCTTGACCAAGTGCCCCAGAAAGTTCATTCCCGTCTTCAACCATTTGAAGCAAAGTTAATTGCTTTTGCGCTTCGCTCAAATCCTTGAATGACTTGCCGTACAGTTTATTTGCTGCCGCATTACGAGTTGTTTCTGTTGCAGATATCCCCAAAGCCGCATCGTTGGCAAAATTTCCTTTAAGAAATGATTGAAGGCTCTCAGTAACACTTTCAATAGATTTGTCATAAAAAGCAGCACCATCTGCCGCTGCCTTAGTTGCCCTAGTAGATAAATCTAAGGCTTGAGCTGTATCTAGACCAGATGTTTTTGCAAAGGAGGCCATTTGGGTGAAACTTCCTTGTAATCGTTCTGGTACAATAGACATTTCTTTCCCAATATTATTAAGAGCCTCTCTAGCTTGACCTTCCATATCCCCAAAAACTGTACTAAATTGGGCATTACTTGCTTGCATTGAAGCAGCAGCTTCAATAGCTTCTTTCCCAACGTCAACAAGTTTTTCTGAAATATCACCCAATTTCTCACTAAACTGTTGGAGCAGTTCAGCTCTTGCAGCTTTAGCTATCTCACCCAAGCTTTCTTGTGCGCTATCTGCTACAGACTTAGTCCCCTTCATCTCATCGTTGAGATTGTTAAAAGCAGTCTTAGCTTGATTCAGCTCTGCTTCCATCTTGTTAGCTTCGGCTGAGTTTTCACCATATTCTTTTTTAGTGATTTCTAATTGCTTCTCAAGGTTTTCAATTTGGCGAGCGACAATTTCGGACTGTGCACCAATCTTCTTTTCAGCCAATGTCAATTTGTCAGCTTCACTAGCGTTGGAACCCATCTGGCTTTCTTGTAGCTTAAACGAACTAACGACTTTTTCAGATTCGCTGGCAAGTAGTTTCTGCTCATTCTGCAATTCTTTCAGTTGGGTTTGGTTATTCTTGGTTGCATTCCCATTACCCTCAAGAGCTTGATTGACACTAGCTAGTTTTCCCTCATATCCTTTTAGGAGATTTTGAGTCACTTCTACTTCACGCTGGAAAGCACGATACTGATCTGCGCCAATATCTCCTTTTTTGAACTGTTCTTCAACTTGAGATTGAGCTTGTCTTAAGGTTTCTAGTTTTTCCCGAGTGGTTCCAACTTGCTTCTGTAAGACTTCTTGTTTTTGGGTTAGTAAGGTAACATTCCCAGTATCAAACTTTAAAGCATTATCAATTTGTTTCAGCTCTTTTGTTGCGTTAGCAGATTCTTGATTGACACCTTTTAACGCTTTTTGTAAGGGCTGGGTATCGCCATCGATTTCAATTTTTATCCCTTTGATATTTCCTGCCATATTTCCTCCTTTCCTTAAAAAATAAGGAGCGCTGAAAGGTTTTCTATGACCAGAACACTAGCCAACTAAATGAACTTGTCCTCACAATCGCTCTCTCAGCACTCACTTTTTCTCTAAAATGCATCAAAATCAGCTTGGGTGGCCTTCCGACTACCCGTTTTATTTTCGCTACGCAAATTGACATAATCTGTCTGATAATCTAACGCCATTCCAATAGAAATGTGCTTGAGATCATCGATAGATAAGCCAGTTTCCTTGCAACAAGATAGATAGGATTCTACCGTGAAGGCTTCTTCGCTTGCTGTTTCTGATGTGTCTGTTTCTTTTTTGTTTGCAGTACCGTATTCAACATTTCCATCATTAGCGGACAAACTTCGTCAAGAGGAAACTCTTCCATCTCCATGAAGAAATCATCAAACGGTTTAATTTTAGGATTGCCAGATTTAGCAAATACCCAAAATAGACGATAGAAAAAGGTAATATCGAAATCTTCTAAAAGAGATAGGTCGACGCTTTCCGCTACCAAATCATTACCTTTTTCCAATTGGTTCAATTGAGCTACCAATTGTTTATTTTTCAAAAGCCCCAAAAGGTCCTTGAAAAAATCCTGCCCAAACTCGTTCTTGTAAGCGATTGGAGTATAGGCATTTGTTGCAAGCTCATAGCGCTTATTACTGATTTTAATACTTCGACGCATTCTTGACTCCTTATCCTAAAGATGTTGGCTCATAAACGCTAGAAAACCAAGCGTCATACACTTCTTTCTTGTCTGCAGACGTAATCGAACGTTTCACTACGCTATCAAGTGGACGTGGTGAAGCTTTAAAGCTAAGTTCACGTTCATTGACAGTTGTTCCGCTCTTAGTAGCCGAGCCGTTCGATGGACGACTAGCAGAGCAGTAGTAGAGAACGTAGCGAGTCTTGTTTTGATCTCCTGAAAATTCAAACATAATAGCAAACGGTTTAGTGGAAGCATCGCCTTTTTCAGTCAATACTCCTGTTTGCTCATCCTTGAGTTCTCCTAGGATTTTTGTCGCAAACTCTTCTGTGATATGCGGTACTTTCAATTTCCCTTCATACCCTTCGTTTGAGTTCATGAAGTGGTAGTCCACATCGTCGGCTGGAATTGCTTTCGATTCTCCTTTTGGTTCTAGCTCCAAGTTCATCGCTCCAGGAAAACGGAAAATTTTCCCGTAGCTAATAATATTTGTTTCCCCATTAATAGTTTCGATTGGTGCGATATGCACATTTTTCAATCCAAAGGTTACTTTATTTTCTGTTTTTGTCATCTTCTTCTCCTTTAGTACAAATAAACAGTATAAGGCTTGACAGATAGCCTTTCTGTCGGGATATAGCTTTCTTCTGATACCTCAAAAACAAGTTGATGTTTAGACAACAACTCTTCCAAGGACTCTTCCAAATCTTCGTCTTTACGTTCAAAGATAAGCTCTACGGTCACAGATTTAATCTGGTATTCCTGATCATCATCTGCTCTCTTGATATCTGGATGTGATTCAAAGTAGATAAGGTAAGGTGTTTGAGGAACGTGTCCAGTTTCAAACGTACGATAGGCTATAGGTAGATTTGCTTGACTTAGAATATCGACAAGGTCAGATAATTTCATTTTTGAATAGCCTCCTTTACTTTGCGTTCAAAGGAATTGATTAGCTTTTCTTCTACAGGTTTTATGTGAGGGATAGCACGACTGCGTCCGCCATTCCTTAAGACATGGCCATTTTCAAGCAGGTGTGTCAATTGGTAGCCTGTAGCATTATGGATTACGTATGATCCTTTGGCGTTCTTTTTGAGACGCCATCCTCTTCCATACTTTCCTTTATTCTTTGGGCTTGTCGCTTTCAAAGTCGCAACAGCTTCATCACCTAAATCTTGTGCAATAGCGTCAATCTCATTTTCTAACTCACTAGAATACTCACTCAGTGCTTTAGCAATTTCTGCTGAAAGGTCACCTTTTACACTCATGACAATTCCTCCATCAAGGTCAGCTCCAGAATTTCTAGACCAATCGGAAATGTCTTGAGAATACGATACCGTTTCCCATTAAATTCCGCTTCTTCCTCGTTGTTATACTCAAAGCTATGAATATCAACGATAAGGCTTGGCCTAAGTCCAACCTGGCTAGCCTGATAAAATTCAGAACGAGTAATGGAACGCTTTCGACACAAAATAGTCAACCGCTTTTCCTCAAATAGAGGCTGGTGCAATTTATCTAGTCCTGTTTTAACCCTTGAGATCAATGTAATCTCATTGTTCCATGCCATCTTCTTACCTCAATTTTAAATTATGCAACCGCCATAAAAGGTGGCGTGGCATATCCACCCCACCCTCATAGCGAAAGGCTGCAAAATCAACTACAAACATTTGGTGTTCAGCGTTTTCTGATTCAAGCGAAACTCCCAAATTATCTTCCAGTTCAGTTATGACAGCTTCGATGATTTTATTCAAAGGCTTATCACGTAGATTGGTTGCTATACCCAATTTTAGTTTTAGTAATTCTAGTAATTGAGCATTGTCCATAACTACTCCTCATCTTCCTCTTCAGGTTCTTGAGGTTCTGTTTCTCCTTCGGAAATATCGTCATCATCGATTTTAGTCAAGAAAATAGATCCTGCACTATTTGACCCATCTAACAACTCTTGAATGAAGGTCTTGTTGCTCCTATATCCTTTTCGGGGATAAATATCCCCGATTTGATATTCATATTGTTGAGGGTCTCTCAAATCCTTAAAAGGACGGATTACTTGATAAGCCATCAGCTCCCTCCTTACCCTGCAGCGTCAGTGTACGTCACATAGAACCCCGCTGCTTCATCAACTTTCTTAACATCGAAACGGTTGGCAGTTCCTAGGTATTGACCGTAGATTTTATCATCTTGCCATTTGACGGTTGTCTGAGCGCGGTCAAACAATGTCGCAAATTCTCCAACGTCACCGATGAAGGCTTTCATTTCACCTTTAGCATCCCCAATGATATCATCAGGATAAACATCGATTACACGACCAGCGAACTTGTAGCCAGTTGGAGATGTGATGTCTGTTTGAAGCATGTAGCGACCGTCCTTGTCCTTGATTTTATCAAGAGCAGCAAACATAGATTGGGTACATACAATAGTTGCATCGTAGTACGGTTTCAATTCCACGTTGAGAATATCTTTCAAGCCATCCAAACCAGCTGCGCTTTTAGCTGTAGCTGTCTTGAGAACTTTAGCAATCTCTTTATTCTTAGTGATACGTTCTTGGTTCTTAGCTTGTTTAGCAACCAATCCCATGACATCATAGTCAGCATCATCAATCAATTCTTGAGATACTGGCAAATGACCACGACGTGTTTTGATTTCATAGTTCACCTTTGTAAAGGTTGGTTTAGCCAATTCAGGGTTTTCTTCCAACTCTTCAACAGTGTTCATTGTTTGGTCAGTCAATTTAACAACTGCCCATTTACCGCTTGCATTCTTGACATTAACGATGTTGACCAATGAAGTCAAATCTGTCTTGTCTTGTTTAGCTTCTTTAGGCGTCATCAATTCAACAGGAATGATTGCTTCTCCTTCAGCAGATTTGAGACCATCAGCACGCACTTCTTTTGTTCGAAGGTAGTGGTTAAATGCTTCACGTTGTTCCAATGTTTTTCCTCCTCGTTTCTCAGTTTTACCTGGTGTTGGTGCTTTTCGATTTTGCTCCTCGATTTGTTTTTCCAACTCGTCAATTTCTTTTTCCAACTGTGCTTTTTCAGCTTCTTTTTCTTCAATTTCCTTTTGAAGATCATCCACAGTCTTTTCAACTGCTGAAACTTCTTCATCAGTTTCAGCACGATCCAACTTTTCTAACTCAACAACCGAACGTTTGTTTAATTCTTCAATAGTTTCTTCCAACTCAACTACCTTAGTTGCTTTTGCTCGCATACGAGCACCAAAGATTAACGCCTTATTCATAGCTTAAATTTCTCCTTAATTTCTTTCTTGCGCTTATCTAGCGCTTCACGATTCGCACGGCTCTGACTTTCAAAGTCTTTTTGTCGTGCAGCAATTTCTGTTTGTGGATAGGCTGGGAAAGTACATGGGCTCACTTCAAAGATTTCTAGTTCTAAGACAGTGTCCAGATACGAACCATCTTCACGTTCCTCTGTTTCGATTTTTATCGGGATAAAGCCAAAGCTACATCCGATAACATCTCCACGCTTGACACGGGCATAGGCTCCAACAGCTTGAGGATCATCCTTGTTAATGATGATGTCTCCAAAAAGACCAACATCATCAACACCCAGCGTCAGAGTTCCGTTACCTGTTCGACCGAGAACAAGACTATCATCGTGGTTAAATAAAGCTCTGATATCAGCGTCTTTGATAGCTTTCTCAACTCCAGCACGCTTGATAACTTCACAGTAGCCTGGCCACAATTCCGTCTCCTCGTCAAACTTGATAAAGTAGCCACTCAAAATCAAATCACCAGAGTCTTCTTCTCTCGTTTGAAATTGAGTGGCACGATAACTATTCCGTTTCTGCATTCTCTTCCTCACCTCCTTTCAATTTATTTTGGTCTCCTATCTTCTCTTGAGGGATAAAGTTCTCAAGGACAATCAACTCTTCCATCTCAGGATCAGGAGCCATACCAAGCCAATCTCTCCACTCATTACGACGCATTGCAGTACTGTTTGTCATTTGACGTGCAACCTCAGACAACTCTGTAATGTTGTAAGAGAAGAGTGAGCGAGGATTTAGCTTGAAGTAACGATTACTAGACAAAAGTAAGTCTCTGGTTAGTGTTTGAGTAATAGTGGTAGCGATACTCATGACAGTCGTATTTACAAAGTTGTTATACTCTGTCTTATTGAACTCTCCCACGCCCAAAATAAAAGCAGGTACTCCTAATAGACCTGCAACTGTTCTTTTATCTAATTCGACAGACTCATTTAGAGCAATGTCCGTTAGACTAAGCGGCTTTACCTGTTGAATATCCAGCAATGCCTCTGGAACAATCCATGGAGCGCCAACCCTGCTAGTACTTAAATACTTCTCAGCGATACGCTCACGTCCTTGCTCCGAGTCTAGTTCAGCACTAGACGAGTCAACCTTAACGATAAGACTAGGAATGTTCTTACCGTTCATGAAGCTTTTTTTAGTCTTAGTAGCCATGTTCAAACTTTGAACCACATCTGTCAACGTCACCCTAAAACCAGTGCCAATATATGGAATATCTGGATCTGGATTGATGACAAAGTGGACTACTTCATCAGGGGAATACACTTCATCCCTAAATGAGATCACATAGGAATCCTTATCTGTTTGGAACGAAACCTCTCTCATCGGAAATGGTCTTAGATTAGAAATATAATCCGTAACAGGTTCATATTCCACATGTAGGACAGAGTTCCCATCGCCATACAGAAGCAAATCACGCACAATCTTGAAAATCCATGACTTCCTTGTCATGTGTTCGCATGGATTGATGTCAATCTTTCTAGCCAGTCCGTCACGAATTCTGATATCACCTTTATCCGTGTTTTCCATCAGATGGATGGTCATATTAGAGACCAAATCAGCAATCTTATTAACCGCTGTCACCACATCTGGATTTCTGGCCAAAGGTACATACGAATCCATCAGGTTTGACAACCCTAAATCTGAATGACTCAGCATGTTAATTGTCTTACTTGGCTTGTTTCGTTTCCAAAACTTTTCAAAAATACCCATGTTTCCTCACCTCCTTTCTCTCTAATCAAAGAATCTCATCACATCGCCACCCTTGCCAAGATTGGCAAGAGCCTGTATACAAGCAAAGACGCTGGCATCAAACAAGTCAATCCTTGCAGTACCACCGTCTCCGTCTAATTTTTCATATTGCACAGCGTCATCCACCTTTTCAATCGCTCTAACATTGCTCACACAGTATTCATAAGCGTCAGAATGAAGATAATAAAATTCCTTGTTCTTGACTTTGAACTCAATCCGTCTGAACCCCTCAGATTTCAGATAGAATAACTGAGGCTGGTCAATCATCTTAAACTTAGCCTTTTTCATCTTGGCCAAAAACTCACGACCAAACTTCCTATCCATTCCCACAGCTTGGATTTTAAATCCACGCTCACGCATACTGATGAACCATTTGACGATATCGTCATAGAGAACGGTAGGAGTATTGCTCATCGTCAGCCAGCCATCAGATTGCCAGCCAAAAAGTGGAATTCCATCATCGTTAGCCTTCTTTTGAGCATTAATCCGAGGAAAGAAAGCATGTGTGATACAGATATCAACATCTTTCTCACCGTCATTATAGACACCGTAGAGAGCAGCTGCTGTTAAGTCATGTAATCTTGACAAGTCCGCACCACCATACCAGCGAATCGGCAAGCGTGCCAGCTCTTCTAAACTCCAATCGTAACAACTATCCGACGCAATAAACTCATCAGGATTGAAATAAGCGTTCATAGAGTTAGTGAAGATATTCAGGGTCTTATTGAAAAACTCGTTTCGAGTCTGAGGATCATTCATAGCCTGCTCTGCTTCTTCCTTGAGAGCCTTGAGCGAAACCGTGACACCCCATGACGGATTTGCCATTTTTAGAACATTCTCATCCAGATAGTCCCCCACATCCCCATCAGCAGATTGATTAGCCTTGCAGATGAAGATAAAAAATGAATCATCAGTGACTAATTGCTTGAGCACCTTTTGACAGTATTTCAGACGGTTAGCAAGGAAGCCAGTAGGAATATCCCCAGCCGTAGAGATAACAAAAAGCATACTGTTACGGTATGCTGACATTGTTTTTTTCATGAGACCATGCTTCTTACTGTTTCGCATAGTATGAGCTTCGTCCAAGATGATAACATTCCCATTCAGAGAGTCCAATCGGCTCTCATCATTAGCTAGTGCCTGGATAAAGAAAGAACCTTCATCGCCAAAATTGGCAGTGATAGAGTGTTCTTGGTTATTATCCTTGATTCGAATGTTCTTATCGTTCCAGCGTTCAACATTGAATCTTAAAAAACCAAAAGCTTCCATCGCTTGCTTGACTGAATTAGCAACGATATAGCATTTTGAACCGCTATCTGTGTCTAATATCTGGTAGGCAAGAGCAATTGCAGCAGTAAACGAGGTCTTGCCATTCTTCCGAGCAAGCATGATAAGCGCTTCTTTGAACCTGCGCTCATTCGTCCCTTTATAGTAAAATCCAAACAGATTCACAACTACAAAATGTTGCCACGGTTGTAAGAGTAATGGCTTGTTACGGATAGACACCGCAAACATATCATCGCCCTGCTGATGAACTATCACGTTCTCGATAAAGTGAATAACAAAATCCACCATATCCTCATCCATCTCAAAAGCAGGATTTTCTAAATCACGGAAAAAACGTTCAGCAGCAAGAATGTTCTCCTCGCAATGTTCCTCTTGGTGAGTTAAGACGTGTTGAGCGTATTCTTTTGCTTTATCAATATTACCCATTGCCAGTCACTCGCTTCTTCTTGATTTCGTTCTTGAACTTCAGGACCTCAGTAAGAACTGACTCACCCTCTTGTTCTACTACCTCACCGAGCGACTTCGGATTCATCATCAGCTGATTAGAGTAACTCAGGATGTCTTTCCTAAGTATTTCCATTGCTGTCAAGATCGGAACTTTGCGCTCATTCTCAGCACCAGCCTTATTGACGTAGGTATCTGTCACTGGATATCCCATATCAGCATAATCTTGAGCAAGTTTCTGATACTGATATAGCATGCCTGCGAAAATATCAATGATCATCTCGAACTCTTTCCGATAAGTGCCCAAGTCTTTCATCTGCTTGATCACTTTCGACTTAATCGACTTCGCTGTAATTGGTTTAGCCAAAAACTACCTCCTTTCGTCAAAATCGCTTAGTTTTTACCCCCTTTTTGTTTGAAGGCCCCCGACTTGGAAAAAGTTCCCTTCACCGGTTCCCAGAGGCTTCGAAAAAATTTTTTTGAAGTGGGGGGGGATAAAAAATTTTTTTCATTTTTCATTTTTGTTTTTGAAAAAATTTAAAAATTCTTTTTTTCTTCTCTTCTGCCAATAAATTCCATTTCCGATTATCTTATCGTTATTGCGGTCATGAAACGTATTATGTTTTCGGTTGGTCAGTGGCAAACAATTCCAAGATACATATTCCAACTCTGGATACTCAGACACTGGGTAAATATGATGAACCATTTCAGCTGGAACTGACTGCCCATATCTTAGACTTTCTTGGCAAAGGTAATTGTGTTGTCTCATGACCTTGTCACGAAACTTGTACCACTTCCTTGTCTTCAAGCTCTGTCTGACTGGTTTGTTGTACATGATATATCCTCCTTTGCAAAACAAAAGGACAGGCTCTTGACCTATCCCATCTCATACAAGAAATCTATGCTATCATAATAAACCTTTTTTTGTGAGACTTCAAGATGTCTTTTGTCTCATCTTTTGTCTACAAAATCATATACGAGTGCTCCAATAAATACTAAAGGCAGAAACAGAAAAATCAATCCATGTTTAAATATTTTCCCTATATCTTCTTTTGTCCAATCGAAAACAATTTTCAAAAACATCAATGCGATAAAATAACAAACTAAATATCCTATGAGTAACATATACCTCTCCTCCAACTATACCAATTTTATCCCTCACTTTCACATATCTTATATTTTGTTAAACTCCCCTTGATTCTAAAATCCTTATAGATCATGGTTTTTCTTGTCTTTGAATTTTTCAGTTTATGCTTAACTCATTATGTAAAAGTAATATCTAAAAAAATTAAATGACAAAGTTCCGTAGTGCATCATCGAGCTCTGCTTGTTCTATCCCTATGTATCTCAGGGTGATTGCAGGCGATGAGTGATTGAACATTTTTTGTAACGTTCCTACGTCCTTTGTCTTGTTGTAATATTTATAGCCGAATGTCTTGCGCATTGTATGTGTGCCGACATTATCAATGCCTAATTCTTCAGCTGCTTCATGAATGATTTGATAGGCTCGCTCACGAGTAATTGCTTTATTCTTTCCTTGCCTACTCTTGAATAGAAAATGATGGAATGGTTTATCTTCGACATATCTTCTCATTTCTTTCTTGAGTTCTTTTGTCATCCGTCTTGTTATCTGCTTGCCAGTCTTCCGTTCTCTCAGCTTGATGTGCCAGCCTTGAACATCTTTAACTTTTAAAGTTAGGATATCTCCAACTCTCAATCCAGTATTCAGACCTGTGATGAATAGCATATAATACATCTCATTCCATTCTCTGAGATAATCTTTCATAGCTTGTATATCATCGTTCTCTTTTATCGGTGATACAAATTCCATAACTGCCTCCTTTCTACAAAACAAAAAGCCAGCTGGTTGCTGACTCATGATGTTCCTCTGTTAAACAACTTTTCTGGAAAAAATAGGATGACTCCAACATGTGATTTGTGTTTTTGTTTCAGAAGTTCATGCTATCATAATAGACCTTTTTGTGTGAGACTTCAAGATGTCTTTTGTCTCAATCTTATTTACAACTCACCTTTCAGTATAGCGTACTGTTCTAAGATAATCCTTCTACGTCGATAGATTGTAGCTTTGCTCATGAATTTCTGTTCTGCTATTTCTTCCCATCTCAATTGAGGATATCTCCAGCGTAGATTAAAGATTTCCATATCCTCATCCACTAGATTACTCAAGAGTTTGTTAATAATCCCTTTAAATCCTTCAAGAAATTTTAAAGTCGGATCATCTGCGATTCTGATTGCGATAGTTTCGGTAGGTTTGCTTATTCCTACAGTAGGTCCACTTTGAGCATCTGGATTTCTGGTTTCTAATTCTAGCCTTCTTAAATCTATTGTGCGTTGAATGTTTTGAAATTTGAAAAGTTCTCTGTCTAACGTTTTGAGTTCTTCGTCGCTCAATTTTTTCAATTTCCACCTCCAAGTTTTTAAAAAATGTAAACAAGTTATCAAGTATCTGAGAGAAAGCCTTGCGAATATTAGAAACTGCCTGGTTAATCATTTTAGCTATAGCTTCAATTTCTTCAGGACTTAATTTCCGTAGTTGTTTTTCTAATTCTTCTTGCTTTTCTTGTATCTGCCGTTTAGCTATCTTCTTCTTAATTCTTTTGTTCATTGAGTCTTATTTCCTTTCTTGGATCTCAATCCCAAAGAAGGTACAGATATCTTCCAATGCGCATTTAGAAATGCTACTGCCTGCTTCCCACTTGGCTATCGTATCTCTGCGATACCCTAATTTAATAGCTAAATCACTTTGAGTCAATCCCAGCTCGCATCGCTTTCTTTTTAACGTTTCGGCAAAAGGATTTGTCTTTCTTCTCAAAAACATACGAGGGTCAAGATTCAATTTTTCGCAAATAACAAATATATCCCCATCTTGCGGTTGTGCTTTTCCGCTTTCCCAATGACAAATGGTCTCTGGAGTAACTCCAAAGATTTTAGCAGCCTCAACTTTCTTTAGACCTTTGAATTTTCGCCACAATCTGATCTGTTCCGAAAAATGTTTCCTATCCTTCATCATCCACCTCAATCTTTACGACAGCTCTACCATTTGGATTTCTTCTTTGCGTGGATGCAAAAGTATAATACTTCAACATCCTTTCAGCAATACCTGTTTCTTTGCTGATTTCAGCAAGAGTGCCCATGGTAATAAAGGTGTCGCCCTCATACAAAGCGTACTCACTCATGCTCCATCTCCTCGATAAGCCAGTCAAGGTTCTTTCTGGCTTTCTTCAGGTCTTCGATACCATTCTTTTCTTTGTATCGAAGTAAATACTCGACAGCACTGCACCAGTGATGTGCTTCCATCTCTGACTTACCTTTGATGAAATTTCTCGTAACGTCCTTCACTTCGAGACCATAAGTACCGATGTAGTGGTTTGGTTTGTTTATGTTATCAATTATTTCTGTGTACATTTCTTATCCTCCAAAAGCTCTGGGTTTTCATAGATGTTTCCTTGAAGGAATACACTACAGTTTTCAATACAGTCGAATAGATTATCCCAGACGCTTTTTTCTGTAGATACAGCTAACAACTTAAACATACCTTTATCAAAGATAATCTTTGCTGTACCACTATCTTCAAATCCATCCCAATAACTCCACTCGATAACATCTCCTTCAAAAAGTTCTTCGCCAAAATAATCTTTGAGTCCTGTTGATTGCATGAGGATAGCATCATCAATAATCGACCCGCTATATTCATCATCTCCCTGCATGCTGAAATTAGTCAAAATAAATGTAATACCCTCTGGGTAAGTAGTTACAACCGATACATTGCGATGCATTTTGGATGCTGGTTGTTTTAAACAGGATATCTCTCTACTCCCCACGCTCTAAATTTCGGTATCATGCAAATCCTCCTCTTTGACAAACGAGCCGTCTACCATCTTGCCTTTTCTGTCTTTAATCTCGTTCCAAGCCATCTGGAAGCACTCAGCAATAGACCAGCCTTTTTGCTGACAGTAGATGGTCAACACTACCAAAATATCACCCACGGCATCCTTGCCCTCATCATCTCGTTTCTTGAGATGTGCCTGCGCCAATTCGCCTGCTTCTTCAAATAACTTCAATGCCTGAGCCGTGCTATTGTCAGGATTGTCTAACCCTCTATCTTTCGCCCAATGCTCAACATGATGCGCTAATAATTCCATGTTTGTTGTCATAGTAACACCTCTAATTCTTCCAGCTTGAAATACTTTGTTAGTTCGTTCTTCAATTCCTCGATAGTACTGCATCGTCCGATTAAATCAGATACATCTAGCATCGTGTCCTCTTTATTCAGAGTGTTCTCTGCTACTGCATCAGCTACCCATTTGGGATGTGTACCAGCGTAGGAGAACTGATTTTGAGGTAATAACTCAAGCAATGCTTCGTATCGTTCTTCTAGTGAAACCAAGGCGCCAAGCGTATCAATAAATGCAGTATCCGATTTCCTGGTTTCAAAAACTTCTGGCCAATTTTGCTTTACAATTTCAGCATAAATAGCAGACCATTCTTTGTCTGAAAAACGTGATTTTTCAACCAAGGCGCCGTATTCTATTTCCTTACCATCGACCGTTACTTTATAATTCATATTCTTACCTCATCCCCTACTCTAATCTTCTCATACTGCTCTCTAGTAACTACAAAAATCCCATAATCTCTGATAGTCACAGTGTACAACTTCCCATGTCGTCCTTTCTCGACGACTTTGCCAAACACCTCAGAGCCTGCGTTATCAGCCTTGTAGATAACCATCGGGCGCTTTTCTTCTAGTTTTTTAATGTGGATGCTCTGCCAAATATTCAATCCAGCAGATAATAATATCCAGATTGCGATGAATCGTTTCAATCTGTGACCTCCTCATTCATAATTTTGTCAAACTGCTCTTTGTCAATAAGGCCACGATTAATCATGGTTTTGACTGTCAACACAATCTTGTTCAATTTGTTAAATTCTTTGTCGGGCAATGTAATCATAGTAATCCTTTCCATCACTCTACCTCCTTTAACTCGTCCTCCCAATCGCTGGCAGGGTGGACGCATAATTCCGTTCCGTTGTAATAAACAAATTCCTTTTCACCATAATTATTTTCTAAAACCCAGCCTTTTATGGTTTTCACCCCGTCAAAAGCCTTGTGTGTATACTTTGCAATTTTCATCCTTCCACCTTCTCAATCTCAATACCTTCACAATTGAAAACCCAACCGAATCCAGCTTTTTCTAGTTCTTTGCGGGTGTGGTGCAAGCGAAATTCTTCGCACTCTTCGAAATTGCTTAGCATCCACGTATGGCCAAATCTAAATGTCAAATACGTATTCTCTTCGGACATCCCTTTCATCTTCACCAAATACCGCTTCTCTTCCTCGACCTCGCAGCCGAAAATCCAAGCTAGTGCGAATAATTCGGAATTATCCCAATACCATTCTGCAACTCTGTCAGACATGCTTGCGTCTATTGAGTAGGACAGTGTATGCCCCAGTTTTTTCTGTTCTGCAATAAAATCCGCCACAAACTGCGGAACTTTGACTGGTTTGGGTTCGTCTAGTTGTTTGATTAATTTAATTGCAGTTTTGGTCGGAATACCTTCAACTACAGTATTAAATATATTCAAACCATAAATCCCAATTTCTTCAAACTCTTTAATCAATTCCTGCTTATTCATCTTCGCTTCCTCCATAAATCAAATAAACTGCAATAACTAACTGAGACATGCCTGGTGAATAGCCAATCCAATCATCAAAGTCCTTAGATTTTGGCAACCAATCCTTAGTGGCTCCTAAATCATAGTCTTTAGGTTTTTTATCAGCAAAGATACATTCCATCGCTCCCATAAACGTCATGCCATCTTCTGTCATTTCCCAGAAATAGTCCGCACGTTCTTTTACCGCTTGTGGTAAATCTTGCTTGGGAGATTTAGGTTTTCCATCTTCTACCGACCAGCCGTATACTCCATTAACTTTTTTCTTTAAATCTTCCATCATCTTCCAACTCCTTTATTTTCTTCCTCAATTCTTTATTCTTTTTCTTCAACAAATCGCGCTCCAGAGCTCTAATCCGTCTCTTGCGTGAATCGCACGGCTTCGAATACTCGACTATCTTCTCTTCGTTTTGCTCTATCGTGCGTTTCAGTCCGTCGATTACTGTCTGTTTGTCATACTTCATCTTCTAAAAATCTTTCAATAGCTTCTCTGTAGGATACTTTCGCCAGACAGTCCAAGTCGTCCAGGGCTTCAATATAGTCTGGACGACCTTGCCCGTACTGCTCTTTCAAAAATTCAACAAAGAGATGAATTTCTTGATAGGACATTCCAAACATATTTCTTACCTCCCACTAAAACGGAAAATCATCTTCTTCAAGGGCATAGCCTGGCATTTGTTCCTCAATGTTCGAACGGTTAGCTGTATCATCACGCTTTTCAAGTCGCTCAAAACCATCTGCGACCACCTCGGTCAGATAGACCCTGCGCCCCTCCTGATTCTCATAGTTCCTTGTCTGGATGCGCCCCGTCACACCGACCAGATTGCCTTTCTTGCACCATTCTGCGAATAGCTCCGCCTGCTTGCGCCACATCATACAGTTGATGAAGTCCGCCTCTCGCTCGCCGTTAGCTCCCTTAAAATTCCGATTGACCGCCAGAGTAAACGTCGCAACCGCCACATTCGACGGTGTATATTTCAATTCAGGGTCTTTCGTCAAGCGCCCCACTAACGTAACATTATTGATCATCTTTCTTGTCCTTTCTTGCTGCACGTTCTCCGACTAAGTAGCCGAGAAATAACCACAGAATCGCCATTCCAAATTCTTTAAAAAGTTCAATCATTTTCTTCTCCCTTCATTTGTTCTGCATCTGTAAATGATTCTATTGTCTTAATAATTTTTTCTAACATAGATTTATGTAGCGTGATGTAATTATTTTTCTTCACTTGTTCACAGAAGATACAAATTCGTTTGCCAAGATAATTACATTTTCCGGTTGAACGGTAACTTTTATCTGACTCAATTTGTTCTTTGTTAGCCGAGCTAACAAGAATTACTTCATCAGATTCTTTCCAATCAGTAATTTCCATACATTTGTGAAGATTCTCAAATGCTAGATCTATTAAAATATTTTTAGCCATTATTCTCCTCCTGAAAAAGTCGCTAAATAGTAACAATCCTTAGAACCGTAGTCAAATCGTGTCGTCCGCTGACCAATGTGCTTCTGAAACCTTGGATGAGTGATAGCCGAGAAAGACCACTGATGGTCTTCCATCTGCTCAATGAGATCATCGACATTGTAAAACGTCCCAAGGTAAAACTTACAGTGCCCGTTGTAGACGAAGTAAAGATTTAACATTACTCCACCTCAACTGGGTAAAAGTTCCCAAAGGAACCCCTCAATGCCTTGCCAACCTGTACGGCTGCCGCCCGAGAAATAAACCGCATGGCTTTCTTCTCATCTGAACATGAAATGTCCAAGCCAGTCACACTGATAATTGCAGACCTCAGAAACGGCTTATCCTCTCTTGTCCCATGTCTTAAAACAAACATCAGCCACCTCCATTCTAAAAATATTGCTTTCGCTTATTTGTCAAATCATTGAAAACCATCAAATGGTCTTTATCAACACCCTTCATCAGTCTAGACATGAAGGGCCTGCCATATCTTTTCTGAATATCAGCAGAAATCAAATTCGTGGTAATGATTGTATTTGAACGCTTATTCAGGATATTGTAGAGAATAGTAAACGACCATTCGCTATCCTTTTCCATGCCCAAATCATCTAAAACCAAGAACTTAGCACTCGCAATTTTATTTACCAGAAACTCTTCCTGACTAAAATCAGCTTTAATCTTCATCAACAAGTCAGTCACGTTGATGAAAATAGCAATCTCTTTCGTGTACTCAGATAAAGCTTTAACCATAGCAAAAGCCAAATGACTCTTGCCAGTTCCTGCTTCTCCCTGGAGTACAATGTTGTTCCTAGCACCCTCAGACCATTCACGACAAATCCTCTTTGCAAAAGCTAGCTTTTCCGCTTCTTTTTCAGTGGGTGTCTCAAAATTGTCCAAAGTCGCATTTTTTAAAACCTCATCATAAAGAGAGAACTTTTCTAGATAGTACTTCCTTTCTCGCTCATTCTCAGCGTTAGCCAGTTCATTCACTCTTGCTTGATTTTCCTCATGAATCCGCTCAGATTCGCACATGCGACATACAACACTATCAGTCCGCAATATCTTTATCAAAGGAATTTTGTGCTTTTCGCAAAGCTCTTTCTGTTGTTCTGTATTCCTGTGATAAGATAAGGCAATCTCCTCAAATACATTGTCTACCATGAAAGACGACCTCCACATTCCTGCCAGCTGGCCATTTCAGACAAGCAGGCAATCACTTGATGAATTGGCTGATTCGCTAAAAGAGTCTTCTTCTCATAGCTTAACGGATAAAATTCCTCTTCAAATTGCTTGATAAGTTCTAAAACCCCCATTCTTCCTTTGCCCCCTGTTCTGATTGATTTCCACGAGAAGTAGTAAATCCTCTTGACTTGTTAAAGTTTGATTGCTCTTCTTCTTGTTGTACAGTAGTCTTGATACCATTTTGCGCCCAATTCTTCAAAATACTATTTACATATCCAAAACTTCGTTTTGAATTATCAGCAGCCTTGTCAATCGCAAGTTTTACCAATTCATACTCCATATGATCAAATCTAATGTAGTCAAGTAGTTGTTCAAATTGTTTCCCATCAAGCACTCCGACACGAGATTGATAATATTCAGCAATAGAAGCAGGAGAATTGTCCTTTGCAGAATCTATCTCTTTTATATCTCTATTCTCTTTTATATCTCTATTCTCTTTTATATCTCTATTCTCTTTTATATCTCTATTCTCTTTTATATCTCTATTCTCTATCTCTGGTGCCTGTTCGTCCGACAAATGTCCGGACGAATGTCCCAAAAGTTTTTGACCTTTTTCTAAAGCGATTTTTCGTCTATATTCACGCTTTCTATCAGCTTCAGTATTTGATGAACCAATAAAATTTTGGATATCAAGCATGTAGATGGCCCCGTTATCCAAAACCTCAATCAATCCCATCTCTTTAAATATTCCGACTGACTTTTCTACAACTGCAACTGGTTGCCTAGTAATCGTTGATAGCATCTGTACATTATAAGGTATGCGGTCATTAAACATTAATTTACCATTGTTTTTAAGACTTCTAAGATAAAGTTTTAGTAGAATGTTAGAATAAAGTATCCCGTCTGGCATGCTTTCAAGGATTGCTATATCGTCATTATCAAAAAAATTGTCTCGCAATTTTAAGTAATAATATTTTTTATTATCAGACATATACTCCTCCAATCCGCACTAAGTCTTTGCCCTCCACTTCCTGCGATTCGCACGGTACTTCATCCGCATATCCTCATAGATGTACCTGCCTTCTAACTCTAGTTTTTCAAGCTTGATCAGACGATTTTGAGAGACCACATCATGATAGTCTTTTGTTAGTTTTTCAAAGTCCTTAACTATTTTTTCATAGTCCTTGGTTAATTTTTCATAGTCAGTTATGTATTCTTTGACTAATAATAGATTTTTATGATCATATTCCCAAAACCTAATAACATGTCTTGTAGCTGATCCTCTTTCTATCGCTTCTTTGATATACATAATCTGGTCATCCAGCCATTGAATCAATCTTTCCATTTCCTGAACTCCTCACTTCAAGATGTGCATTTTAGGCTCTGGTAATGCCAGAGGTTCTGGGCGTAAGCCTAGATGTTCTGAACGCAAGCCTGTAGGCGGTTCGTTGTCGTAGGTGAAGCCTTTAAACTCTCGCCGAATATTCTTGCGAATTTCTTGCCATTTGTCCTCTCTACCACGTTCATAAGCATGGTTATAGCCTTGGATAATCATAGACGCAAATTCTTGCTCTTCTCGTCTTTCTTCTTCCTTGCGTTGTTCCTGTAATTTGATATGACGACAAGCTCCTGCAAATCCAATCAGCAAGGCTCCAACCCCCATTAGCTGGTCTAAAATCGGTGGTTCAAACATTTTTCTATCTCCTTATGCTCTTAATTTTCGTACTTCTTTCTCTAATTCCAAAATTTCATAAACATCATTGACATCGTACATAATATCTTTCCCTTGCTTACGAAATCTTAATCCTTTGCGTTCCAACTTTTTGATATAGCCATGAGTGAAGCCAAACTTCTTCATCAAAGCTTGTTGATTGATTGGCATGCGATCATTCTCTAACTGCTCCTTGACTTGCTTTTCAGCAAAGGCCAGTAATTGGTTTGTGAACAATTCAGCACTTTCGCCGTCCAATCGTAATTGTAACGTGATACCTTCCATTTTCTACATCCTCTCAACTATGCGGGCAAGCATTTTTGTGATATAATGGTTTTAATTGTTTTAGTATGCGCCTGACTTCGTTAGGTGCTTTTTGCATATCTCGTTTTCGTTCACGAAATAAATTGGTTCTAAACTTAATTTTTCCATTAACCCCCCTTTCTAAAAAACACTAACTCCTTGTTTTTCCCAATAATCTATGTACTCTTGTTGTGCTTGTCCGTTATATCCACACGCATGGAATGCCAAGCCGTAATTACTATCACTTTATTTTTTGTCTAACAAAACTTCTAATTCTGATTTGACGAATTTTTTTAACGCTTTTAAATCGCCACATGGATAAAAAAACTCGTACCCATCAATTACTAACTGCCATACCCACCCAAGAGGCGTTTTGTTATAAATGTATTTGATTTCCATTTTCCTTCCCCTCCCTACGCTTGACTAAAAGCGTTCAGCTCCATAATCTTCATCTTAGTATTAGTACTTGGCTCCCACGTCATCCAGTAGGCCAAGGCTGCATCTGCGAATTTTTTCGGCAGCAAGTCATAGCGACTGATATTAAAGTGGTCTTTAAAATCAATCTCAGCTTGTCTAAATACCGACTGAGCAAAAATCTTATCCGCATAAGCTGGACTATCAATACCGCCAAGGCAAGCCACGACCCTAGCCTTACGCTTCTTAAGGAGCGACTGAGCATAGCTTGGATGAATCGGTTGCTCACTCTTGAGATAGTCGATATCTTCCAGCATGTTCGCTTGTTGCTCACGCAATTTCTTCTGGCCAGTAAACAGAGCGATAAAGGCATCCTCGTCCAAGTCCTCACGGATAAATCCGCCCTGCTTACGAATAGCTGGCAAGACCTCTGATGTCACCCAGCGCTTGAACTCCTTGGCTTGAGGCAACTTGCTGGATAAGATAAGAGAGTAGAGACCAGATTCGTTAATGATAATAGTATTTTGTGTTCGTCCTAGATTATCGGTGAGTCCGTATTTCACGGAGTCATCTTCATCAACGTGCCGAGAAATTGCGTCCAGAGGTTTAGCGTATCCCAAGATATCCGCTACATCCTTCCCGACAAACCACGGCTCGTCATCAATTGTCAAAGTACGGACTTCCTGTCCGTGAAAATTAAAAATTTCGTTCATAAAATTCCTTTCTAAATTTGGTATAATTAAAATAAAAACACGAGGTGTATTATGGCTGATTTGTTACCTACAATCTTAACTGCGTTTGCAACAACTATGGCTACAAAGGGAGCTGAGGCCCCTGCTAACACTTTTAATGAAGCATGGAAATATGTTTTTGGTCCTCTTGATAGTTTCCTATTACGAAAAAATGAAAAACGTAAATATGATAATGAGAAGTACATTGAATCACTAACTGAGAAAATCGAACAAATACCTGTAGAAAATATACAAGAACCTAAAATGAGTATATTAGGACCTGCATTGGAAGCATCAAAATTTTATATCGAGGAAGAAGATATACGAGAAATTTTTGCATCACTATTAGCGGCATCATTTGATTCTTCAAAAAGTTCGTTATTGCATCATTCTTTTGTTGAAATTATTAAACAGCTCAGTCCTTTAGATGCTAGGAATTTGAAGTTTATTGCTCAAAGAAAACGATGTCCTGTCGCTAAGTATTTGCTGGAATTCGAAACAGGGAGTCAGAGCCTTTTAAAACCACTAATTTTTATTCCTCATGATGGTGAAATAGAATCGTCACTTGATAATTCAATGTTTGATTTTGATAGAAATGCTTCCTCTATTACAAACCTTGAAAGATTAGGTTTGATTAAAGTTGATTTCACAACTTGGCTTTCGAAAAAAGAAAAATACACATTACTTGAAAGCAACCCTTTAGTCACAGCTTATAAAACATCGTATATCAATGCTAAAAACAACGAAAAATTCCATGTAGAAAAAGGGATTATAGATATTACACCTTTAGGTGAAGATTTCTATAATGTCTGTTTATAAAAACAATCTTTTGACTAAATTTTCAAAATGTGTTTTTAACCATTCATCTTGCTTGTCGAAAAAATCGGCAAGCCATTTTTTTATCATCTTTATTTGAATAGTCATCATCAGTATTGAAATTATTGATGATACTATGACACTGAGTATGATTTCTCTCATTTTCCCCCTCCTAATCCTCAAATTTCTCCCACGACTCATTGATTCGCAACTTCTTGTTAATGCGAAGCTTCAAATCATCACTTCCTTTACCATCTTTAAAAAGCTGTGTGATGGCTGATGGACTAACACCTACAACAATAGCCAAATCCGTCTGCGACCACCCACGTTTTCCAATTTGCTCCTTTACGAGCTCGTTCCACTTACGATGTTGTTGGCTCATGCGACCTCCTCCTTTTTAATTAGTTAAGTTAAAGAGTTAGTAAATTATTTTATAAAATACTTGACAACTTTTATACTGTAGTGTAAAATGAAAGCATAATTAAAAACATTGATAAAACATTATATCTATCAATTTCCTTGCTCGCCAAAGCTATTTATTTTTAGATAAGTTTTAACTTTGTTTTTTACTAACTCATTAACTTACAAAAACTATTTTACACTTTAGTGTTATTATTGTCAATAGAAAATAACACTTTTTTATAAAATATTTTTTGTCATGTCTTAGAAAAGGTACTATGACAATGTTTTCCACACTTGAAAAAATTAAGGAGCTTGCTCAAAAACGAGGAATAAGTCTTCAAAAAGTTGCCGAAGATTTAGGCTATAGTATAAATTACCTTTATACTTTGAAAGAAAAAACTCCTAAATCTGACCGTCTCCAAGAAATCGCCGACTACTTCAACGTTTCCACGGACTATCTGCTAGGACGTACGGATAATCCTGCCATCGCTGGTGATTCAAAAGAGTATATATGGCAAGGGAAGACCCTAAACGTTGAAGAAATGGCATCGAATGTCATGATGTTTGGCGGTCGAGAATTAACAGATGAAAAGAAAAAAATCATCCAGTCTATCATTGAAGGTTATCTCAAAGAAGCTGGTGATTAGAGGTACTGCTTAGTGACCGAAAAAGAAATTATAAGTCATTTTCAGGTTCGCATTGTCGATTTTGACGGTGAGCTAATACCTGATGAACTTGGATTTTACGAAAAAGAAACCAACACAGCTTTCCTATCGAGCAAGCTCAACAAAAAAGAGAGAGTTAAGGTACTACTGCATGAACTCGGACACAAAGACCACACACGCTCAGAGTACCAAAATGCTCGCCTACGCTGTGAAAACGAAGCTGATAGGAATATGATCCATCATCTCGTGAAAGACGCGCTAGAAAGCTTGGATGACCCCACAGAGTTTGATTACCTCAAATTCATGTCTTATTACAATCTAAAAACCATGACAAATGAAATCATGGTAAAAGAGGAATATCAGACTTTAATTGGTTAAATATGTTTATAAACTGCTGAAGCAGAAAAAGAAAGGAACTACTTATGGCATTATTTGGTAAAAAACAAAATGAAGTTTTAGAAATCGAACTTTTTACAGAGGAACCTAATGAACGAGTTTTTGAGTTTAAAAAATCAAAAACTGTCGTAAGAATTGATGATTACTTTATCAGGATTGCAAGAAAGACAAATATGTCTAATGTTTTGCTTCACGGATTGGATGGAGAAAAGTCGATTCTGTTATCAGAAATTACTGCTTATCAATTAAAAGAGCCAGGTGCAACTGTTGGTTACCTTCAGTTGGTCTATCCTGGATCATCTGATACAAAAGGTGGTGTTTTTGATGCAGTCAAAGATGAAAATACAGTGACTTTTCTCAAAGAAGACAAAGCAGCTATCTTAGAATTAAAACAAGCTATTGAAAAAGCTTTAAAAGATAAGGTCAAGAAATAACAAAAAATCCCCACACTCGCCATCGCCAAATTTTGAGTGTGAGGATTCAACTTTCCACCTAGCAAGCAATGGAAAGGATGATAAAAAAATACAACTATAGTTTATCACAAGTTCTACACCTTTTCAACTATGCGGGCAAGCAATCGAAAAGAAAGGACTTTTTATGATAAAAAAATACCTTACAAAAAAAGGAGAGACTAGATATCTCTTTCAAACATATCTGGGCATAGACCCTGCTACTGGAAAAGAAAAGCGTACAACACGCCGTGGTTTTAAAACCATTAAAGAGGCAAAGGCTGCCGAACGTGACCTTCTCTTAGATGTTGAAGAGAATGGTTTTTCAAACAATGAAGATTTCCAGAACCCTACTTTTGCTGAAGTCGCTGAGTTGTGGCTTGATAGCTATAAAAACACTGTAAAACCAACAACCTATCAGAATGTTAAGAAAAAACTTGATGTTATGATTGACTTGTATTTTACAGATATGAAAATCCAGCAGATCAGTGTAGCTTATTGTCAAAAGGTTGCTATCAAGTTGAGTAATCGCTATATCCTCTATGCCAATTACTACTCTGTAATCAGCCGTATTTTTAAATATGCCACTTCTATTGACATCATTAAGTCAAATCCCTTAGACAAGATTATCAAGCCTAAAAACAGGCCATTGAAGGGCAAAGAAAACCACTATACAAAACAGGAGCTAACAGAGTTTCTTAAAGTTTGCAAAGTAGATTGTAAGCCTGTAGAATATACCTTTTATCACTTACTAGCTTTTACAGGTTTGAGATGTGGTGAGGCGCTTGGACTCATGTGGTCAGATGTTGATTTTGAAAATAAACGATTAAACATTTCTCGGACAGCTGTCGTTGTTAATAAAAAACAAACTGTTCAGGAGCCTAAAACCAAAATGAGTAAAAGGGTTATCACTTTGGATGATGAAACTCTGAATGTGCTGAAACTCTGGAAACGTCAACAAATAAAAGAATATTTTCAGGCTGGTGTACCTTACAAACATGATTCAAATTATATCTTTACGAACAGTTTCGGAGGTTGGATTTCTCCTTCAGCTGTAAAAGAGAGACTTAGAAGATTCTTTTGTGAACATAATAATGTCAAAAAAATTACTCCTCACGGTTTCAGGCACACACACGCTTCTCTCCTCTTTGAAGCTGGTGTTACAGCCAAGATCATTTCAGACAGATTAGGTCATAACAATGTCCAAACCACTCTTGATATGTACACCCACATCAATGACAATCAACGTGTTGAAATTGTGGATCAGCTCATGACTTTTATCCGTTCAAGCTAAAAGTAAAGTCGTATTCAATCTCGTATTCACTTTTAGATATACACTATAAAACCAATGATTTCAAGGGTACAGGAAACCGTGAGCAGTTTATAACATAAAATAGATATAATGAAAAGCCTTTCCTAATTGCATTTTTAATAAATTTATAAATCCAGCAATCGTTTACATTGTTTTAATAATAAGCTTTTAGAAGTTTTAGTTATTAGAATATTGAGGTTATATGGAATAACTTTTATTCCATTTAATATATTTTATTTTTACAATTTAAAAACGATTTTCTCTGCAAGCCTATTTTGTAAAAGAAAAAGAGAGAATCATTCTGATTCTCCCTGATACACTAACTCTTCTTAATCAACATATGTATCTTCATTCTTATTTAGAAAGGCATACGGTAAACCAATCAGAAGACCTCCACCTATAAAGTTAGCAATAAAGGTTACACCCCAATGTCGAAGGATATTTGGAAGATCAAAGTGAGGTACTTGATCAGCAATCATGCTGAATTTCATAATACTAAAGGAAGCAAAATTGGCAGCGATGTGCTCATTGGACAAGAAGACAAACATTGAAATAGCTGATAAAATGATCCATAGTTTGGCAGCACCATCTTTGACTAATATAGACGAAAGAATAGCAATATTTACAAATACATTGGCAAGAATTCCCTCAAGCAGGACTAAATCACTTGGACGCGCCAATTTCTTGGCTACAAGCTTAGGAAGGAAGCTATCATGGGTCAAATGGGAAAAGGCTGACGAGTTGGCAAAGGCCCATCCAGCCACCAAGGCACCAATGAGATTAAACAAAGTACAATAGAGTAAAATAATCATTGCCTTTTTCCAATCAATCTTTTTCAAAAATGCGCCTGCTGTTAAATACATCATATTGGAAGTTACCAATTCCGCATTTAGGAAGACAATATAAACCAGCCCCCAAGCAAAAACAAATGGAAACAGGAAATACCCACTACTTGGAACAATACTATTAAGTAAATCTGCACCAATAGCACCAGCAGCTGTACTGAAGGTTAAAAAAGCACCTGCAAACATAGAACGAATCGCATACTTTAACTTACTTTGCTTGAAAAGACTTTCTTTCTTGTGGCAATAATAATCAATCTTCGAAATAAACTCTGACGAACTCATAAACGTCTCCTATTTTTTTATATTTAGTATTATAACAAAAAATATTAAAATAGGTAATTGTTTTTGAAAAATGCTAGTATTTGTATTGATTTATCATTACTTAACATGCTTATAAAGCAATATAAAAAGAACCAGTAAAATAAAATGTTTACTGATTCTTTAACTATTAATAGCGTTGTTTATATGGTTGATTGAAAGCTGTTAGAATTTCTTCAGGGGTTTGTGAATAATCTTTTTCTTCTTTTAAGTCACCTTTAACGATAATCCGTTCTGTCGCATCATAGTCAACACAGGTTACAAGTGTGATTTCATCAACACCATTACGGTCATCAATCTCGTCAACTCGATCTGGAGTCACATGCTTCACTTCACGGATTTCGTAGGTATAAACTTTATCCTTATCAGTTAGATAAATTTTCATCCCATTTTTAGCGCGTGCCAGTGGGGAAAAAAGCATTTGACTGGCATTTTCCGCAGTGAAAATGTGATGGCTCGCAAGTGAATAGTTTCCTTTCCCCATCACTTGATCACGCTTCATTGTACCTGCACCATAGAAGAGATTAACATTATCCAGTCCCTTAAAAATAGGCAAGTTAATTTCTACCTCAGGGACAGCAATTCCACCGATAACTGGCAATTTTTGCGAATCCCATTGTGAGGACAAGACAGCTTCTGACGAGATGGCTTTTACGGAATCAAAGTCAAAATTCCCTTCTGTATCTTGATTTTCTTCCAATTTTTCTTTTGATACTTGGCTGACTTGGTATTTATTGGTATTCCAAACCATGAACATATCACGAATTTTTGAATTGAAAATCAAAGCTACTGACAAGAGGATTAAAAAACCTGCCAAGATATTGATTAGTAAATTTTTACGGTTTGTTTTCTTTTTGTTCTTTTTATGAGGCATTATGCTTCACCTTCTGTTTCGTTTTCTGTCCCAACCTCTTCTTTTTCTGCCGCTGTAACCGTAGTAAAGGTTACAATTTTAGCATCTTGGTCCAGGCGCATCACTTTAACTCCCATAGTTGAGCGACCTGTTTGTGAAATATTGGCAACGTTGGTTCGAATCATGACACCTGTATCAGTGATAATCATCAAATCTTCATCACCTTTAACTGTCATAAGACCAGCAAGGGAACCATTCTTTTCCGTAATTTTAGCAGTTTGCATCCCTTTACCACCACGACCTTTAGTTGGATATTCAGTCGCAACTGTGCGCTTACCATATCCTTTGTCTGTGATGATAAGAACCTCGTCCTGGTCTGTAATAACACTAGCCCCAACAACTGTGTCCCCCTCACGGAGATTAACACCTTTCACACCCGTAGCGATACGGCTCATTCCACGAACGGCTGATTGATTAAAGCGAACTGCATAACCAAACTTGGTACCAATGATAATATCCGTATCTTCTTCTGTCAGTAAGACATTAATCAATTCATCTTCATCCTTGAGGTTCAAAGCCTTGAGACCATTCTGGCGAATGTTAGCAAATTCCTTAACACTGGTTCTCTTCACAATACCATGACGGGTTGTGAAGAAGAGGTAAGCATCATCACTGCGTTCAGACTCAACATTGATGATGGTTTGAATACTTTCGCCTTCATCCAATTTCAAAAGATTGACAATCGGCAAGCCCTTAGCAGTACGGCCATACTCAGGAATTTCATAGCCTTTCAGGCGATAAACACGGCCTTTATTTGTAAAGAAGAGTAGGTGATCATGGGTGCTAGTCGACACTAACTCACGAACAAAATCGTCATCCTTAACACCTGTTCCTTGAACACCGCGGCCACCACGTTTTTGAGCGGTGAACTCAGCTTGGTCGAGACGTTTGATGTATCCCTTGTTAGAAAGTGTAATCAAGACATCCGTTTCTTCAATCAAGTCCTCATCTTCGAGGCTTAAGACTTCACCAACCATCAATTCCGTACGACGTTGGTCACCAAATTTATGCTTGACTTCGTCTAATTCATCTTTAATGATTTGAGAAACACGTTCTGGCTTAGCTAGAATATCTGCTAAATCTGCAATCAGAGCCAAGAGGTCATCATACTCAGACTGAATCTTATCGCGTTCCAAACCTGTCAAACGACGAAGACGCATATCAAGAATGGCTTGACTTTGACGTTCAGATAACTTGAATTTGCTCATCAACTCAGCTTGTGCTTCAGCATCCGTTTCACTAGCACGGATGATACGAATCACTTCGTCGATATGGTCTAGCGCAATCAAGAGACCTTCTAAAATATGAGCACGCGCTTCCGCTTTTTCCTTGTCAAAACGTGTCCGACGAACAACCACTTCTTTTTGGTGCTCAATATAAGCATCCAAAATCTGACGAAGAGACAAAATCTTGGGTACACCATTTTGGATAGCAAGCATATTGAAACCAAAGTTGGTTTGCATCTGGGTCATCTTGAAAAGATTGTTGAGGATAACATTTGCTGAGGCATCGCGCTTAACTTCGATAACAAATCGAACACCTTCACGGTTTGATTCATCACGAACTGCTGTGATGCCCTCAATACGTTTTTCCTGAACCAAACGAACAATATGCTCATGCACCTTTGTTTTATTGACCATATAAGGAAATTCCGTTACAACGATGCGCTCACGGCCAGTCTTAGTTTCTTCAATTTCAGTACGAGAACGAAGGACAATAGAACCTTTACCTGTTTCATAAGCCTTATGAATACCTGATTTCCCCATAACAAGAGCACCAGTTGGAAAATCTGGTCCAGGTAAGACTTCCATCAAGTCCTTAGTGGTCACTTCAGGATTGTCCATGACCAACTTCACTGCATCAATGGTTTCACCCAAGTTATGAGGTGGAATATTGGTTGCCATCCCAACCGCAATACCAGTTGCTCCATTAACCAAAAGGTTTGGAAAGCGCGCTGGCAAGACTAAGGGTTCACGTTCATTAGCATCATAGTTATCAACGAAATCAACTGTATTTTTATTGATATCACGAAGCATCTCCAGAGCAATCTTGCTCATGCGTGCCTCGGTGTAACGTTGGGCGGCAGCACCATCACCATCCATGGAACCAAAGTTTCCATGGCCGTCGACAAGCATGTAACGGTAACTCCACCATTGAGCCATGCGGACCATGGCTTCATAGATAGAGGAATCCCCGTGTGGGTGGTATTTACCCATGACGTCCCCTGTAATACGAGCAGATTTTTTATGGGGTTTGTCTGGAGTAACACCCAATTCATTCATTCCATAGAGAATCCGACGGTGAACCGGTTTCAAGCCATCTCGAACATCAGGAAGAGCCCGCGCTACGATAACACTCATAGCGTAGTCGATAAAGCTCGTCTTCATCTCCTTTGTCAGATTGACATTCACTAAATTTCTATCCTGCATTAATAAATGCCTCATTTCACTATTAGTAATTAACTATATTATACCATAATGTCCGCTATATTTCAGGTATCTAAAATCACTAAAACGTTTACATCAAGAACTGAAATGCATATCCGTGACAAAGCTTTTTAAAAGTGATAGAATTAAAATAACTGGGAAATCCCTGAATAAAATTAAGGAGATGTTTAGAATAATGACTTCAACTAAACAACACAAAAAAGTTATCCTTGTCGGTGATGGTGCTGTAGGTTCTTCTTACGCTTTTGCACTTGTTAACCAAGGAATTGCACAAGAGCTTGGAATTATCGAAATTCCACAATTGCATGAAAAAGCTGTTGGTGACGCGCTTGACCTTAGTCACGCCCTTGCCTTCACTTCACCTAAAAAAATCTATGCAGCTCAATACTCTGACTGTGCAGACGCTGACCTTGTTGTGATCACTGCAGGTGCGCCTCAAAAACCAGGTGAAACTCGTCTTGACCTTGTAGGTAAAAACCTTGCTATCAACAAATCAATCGTAACTCAAGTTGTTGAATCAGGTTTCAAAGGTATCTTCCTTGTTGCTGCTAACCCAGTTGACGTTTTGACTTACTCAACTTGGAAATTCTCTGGTTTCCCTAAAGAACGCGTTATCGGTTCAGGTACTTCACTTGACTCAGCTCGTTTCCGTCAAGCACTTGCTGAAAAATTGGATGTAGATGCTCGTTCAGTTCACGCTTACATCATGGGTGAACACGGTGACTCTGAGTTCGCTGTTTGGTCACACGCAAACATCGCTGGTGTAAACCTTGAAGAATTCCTTAAAGACACTCAAAATGTTCAAGAAGCTGAATTGATTGAATTGTTCGAAGGTGTACGTGATGCAGCCTACACAATCATCAACAAAAAAGGTGCAACATACTACGGTATCGCAGTAGCCCTTGCTCGTATCACTAAAGCAATCCTTGACGATGAAAACGCAGTACTTCCACTTTCAGTATTCCAAGAAGGTCAATACGGAGTTAAGAATGTCTTTATCGGTCAACCAGCTGTTGTTGGTGCACATGGTATCGTTCGTCCAGTAAACATTCCATTGAACGACGCAGAAACTCAAAAAATGCAAGCATCTGCTAAAGAATTGCAAGCTATCATTGACGAAGCATGGAAAAACCCAGAATTCCAAGCAGCTTCAAAAAACTAATTTAGATAGAAATAACTCCTTGACTCATCAGGGAGTTATTTTTTATCTCTATCTTAACTAAACATTTTATGAAGTTTATGTAAAAAACAACATAACTTTAAAAGCTATCATGTCACAGTTTGGGCATAAATCCGAAAAACCACCAATTAGATCTATACTCACGTTACAAAAGGTCTGGAGCAAGCAGTACTTGATGCACTTGATTCCGTCGTATTAAATCGAAAGTAAAAAGTTTGCCCCCTTTTTTGCCCCCTGGTAAAAAAAAGACCTATCATACAGGCTAGAAAGCTTGATGTGATAGGCTTTTTTCATTTTAATTAACGTACTGTACGGATACGCATTGTGTTTGTACGTACAGCTTCTCCAAGTGGTACACCAGCTACGATAACGATATCATCACCAGATTGTACAAGACCTGCTTCAACTGCTTTACGTTCAGCAATTTCGAACATATCGTCAGTTGAAGATGGAGCATCTGTCAACATTGGGATAACACCCCAGTTCAACATCAATCCACGTTCTGTCAATTCGTCGAATGTCAATGCCAAGATGTCAGCATTTGGACGGTATTTAGAGATCAAACGTGCAGTGTGACCTGTCTTAGTAAGAGTTACAACCAATTTGATATCCATTGAGTTAGTAGCATCTTTAACAGCTGAAGCCATTACTTCTGTCTTAGAGTTACGTTCAAATGAATCTGAGTTCAAACGACCGTATTCGTTAAGAAGTGTTTGAGCGTTCTTGTCGATTGTAGCCATTGTAGTTACTGACTCAAGTGGGTATTTACCATTTGCAGACTCACCTGAAAGCATTGTTGCGTCAGTTCCATCGATAACAGCGTTAAATACGTCTGATACTTCTGAACGAGTTGCACGTGGTTTTTCAGTCATTGTTTCAAGCATGTTTGTTGCAGTGATAACAACTTTACCTGCAGCGTTCACTTTAGTGATGATCATTTTTTGGTAAACTGGAACCATTTCGAATGGTACTTCGATACCCATGTCACCACGAGCGATCATGATACCATCAGCAGCTTCGATGATTTCATCCAAGTTATCGATACCTTGTTGGTTTTCGATTTTAGCGAACAATTGAACATGTCCATTTCCAGTTTCTTCACAGATTGCACGAACTTCGTTCACATCTTTTGCAGTACGTACGAATGAAATCGCGATGAAGTTGATACCTTGTTCAAGACCGAAACGGATATCGTCGTTATCACGTTCAGCAAGTGCTGGGAAAGGAATTTTAGTGTTAGGGATGTTTACACCTTTTTGTTTAGCAATAACACCGTCATTTTCCACTTCAACTTCAAATTCACGAGTTGCATCATCTTTAGCAACAACGAGAAGACCAAGTTTACCATCGTCAATCAAAACTTGACGACCAACTTCAACATCATCATAGATATCAAGAGCACCAGCAACGTTCAATGCGATTACATCACGAGTTGATTTGATTCCTTGTTTAGTAGCAACACGGATTTTCTCACCAGTTGTGTAAGAGTACTCTTTTGCATCTCCTTCAAACAATTCAGTACGGATTTCTGGTCCTTTTGTATCAAGAAGGAAACCAACTTTTTTACCTGCAAGTTTTTCAGCAAGTTTAACAGTTGCCATACGGTCACCTTGTTCTTGGTGGTCACCGTGTGAGAAGTTGAAACGGAATGTGTTAGCACCAGCTTCAATCAATTTAGCAATGTTTTTAGCTGAAGCTTCAACATCAAGTTTTTCGCCCCAGTATCCGTCATCACCGAATTTTTTACCACCACGGATTTCTACCGCAGGTCCCAAAGTTGCAACGATTTTTACACGTTTGTTCATGATTTTTGTGACTCCTTTATATATATGACCTTTTTGGTCTTATTAACTAAATTATAAATTATGACAAGCTCTTATTCAAGCTAGATAGCTCAAGGTCAGCCTTGTGTGGGTTGTTAACCACAATCTTACCATCTGCAGTAAGGCTAAACAATGCTCCTTCTTCTGCAGTTCCAAGAATTGGGTTTTCAACCATTTTCTCGTTACGGATACCAACCGCAACACCACCGATACCTTCTTTAAGAAGTTTAACAGCATGTGCACCCATACGTGATGCCAAAACACGGTCACGCGCAGTTGGAGAACCACCACGTTGAATATGTCCAAGTTCTGTCACACGAAGGTCACTTGTGTCTCCAGCTTCTTTTAGTTTTTGACCAAATTCAGCCGCTGACATCACACCTTCAGCCAAGACGATGATATTGTGTTTTTTACCACACTCATAACCACATTTAATGCTTTCTACGATATCTTCAATCTTGAAGCCTTCTTCAGGAATGATGATTTCATCAGCACCAGTTGCGATACCTGACCAAAGAGCGATATCACCTGCGTTACGTCCCATAACTTCGATAACAAAAGTACGACGGTGACTTGATGACGTATCACGAATCTTATCGATAGCGTCCATAGCAGTCGTAACCGCTGTGTCAAAACCGATTGTAAAGTCAGTACCAACGATATCGTTATCAATTGTACCTGGAAGACCGATAGCTGGGAAGCCATGTTCAGTCAAACGCATAGCACCGTGGTAAGATCCGTCACCACCGATAACAACTACACCTTCAATCCCGTGTTTTTTCAATTGCTCAATCCCTTTAAGTTGCCCTTCAAGTTGAGCGAACTCTGGGTAGCGAGCTGAGTGAAGGAAAGTACCACCACGAGAAATGATGTCCCCTACTGAAGCTGCATCTAGGGGATGAATTTCACCGGCAACCATACCAGCATATCCATCATAGATACCAAACACTTCCATTCCTTCTGAAATTGCTTGACGAACAACTGCACGGATGGCAGCGTTCATACCAGGGGCGTCTCCACCACTAGTCAAAACAGCAATACGTTTCATATTGGTTATGCTCCTTTTTCTTTTAACATTCTTACTGATTATACCACATTTACGTTGAAAATTCTTCTATTTTCCGTAATTTTAGCGATAAATCGTTTTCATAACGATTCCATTCAATTTCGCCTCTAATTCATCAGATTTAGCTACAAAATGGTTGGGAGAAACAATTGTTCTCTGTTCCTCTTCATACCTGATAATGACTGGGATTGGGCCTTTATACTGGTCTAAAATACGTGTCATTTCTTGATCCGAGTCATGATTTTTCACCTGAATCCAAAAGCGCTCAGCAACTGCTTCTCTTATTTCTTGTGCAATCATTTGCAGACGACCGTCACGTGACTGGATTTTTCCTTTTATATAGTAGAAGGCTCCTTCTCTTACTTCCTGTCCAACCTGTCGATATAAATCTGAAAAGAGGGTAACATCCAATTTTTTCTTACTGTCATCCACCTGTAAGAAAGCCATATTTTCACCCTTTTTGGTACGAATTACTTTTATTTTCTGAACTTCAACCAAAATAATAGCGTAGCTATTTTCTGACAAATTTCCAATTGGGGTAATAGGGTAAATAGCCTTACTTGCAATAGCTTGTAAGGGATGTTTGCTGACACCTATCCCTAAAAGCTCTTGTTCCATGTAGAATTTTTCTTGCTCCGTCCAGTCCTCTGAATCTTGCCAACTATAGATGGTCTCTCCAAATAAGCTTCCTAATACTTTCACAAATTCAAATAGATTAGCTAAATTATTGAATACTTTTTGACGATTTTTTTCAAATGAATCGAAAAGACCAACTTTTACCAAAGGTTCCAGCAAGGGAAGTTTCAAATAATTCTCAGGTAGTTTAGCTAAAAAATCTTCAATGTTAGAATATGGTCGATGTTCGATAATCCAAAGCGCCAAATCCTTGCTGAGCCCCTTAATCGATTTCAAACCTAAATAGATAGACTTGTTGGCAATTTTATCGTGATAGGGAATAGTATTGATGGACAATGGGGCTACTTCAAAACCTGCTTCTAAGGCATCTGTTACATAATCACTGTTGGCAGAATTCAACATAATCTGATAAAAGATAGCTGGATAATGTGTTTTAAAATAAGCCAACTGGAAGGCCAAGGCTGAGTAGGCGTAGGCGTGTGACCTGTTAAATCCATAACCTGCAAACTTCTCCATAACATCAAAAACCTGCTCTGCTTTTTCCGCAGTATGACCAGCTTCTATGGAGCCTTGAATAAAGGAAGTCCTCATCTCATGCATAGCAGAGGCATCCTTTTTACCCATAGCTCGACGCAAAATATCGGCCTTCCCAAGACTAAATCCAGCAAATCGCTGAGCAACCTGCATAACCTGCTCCTGATAGAGCATAATGCCGTAGGTTGGAGCCAAAATATCCTCCAGCACTGGATCCAGAACCGTCACTTCTTCTTGCCCATGCTTTCTAGCTACAAAATTATTGATATAATCACTAGCACCTGGTCGATTTAGGGAAGTAGTTGCTACGACATCTTCAAAACAGACTGGCTGCACACGCTTGAGTAGGCGAATAGCACCAGGTTGTTCAAATTGAAAGATACCTTTTGTATTACCAGAAGCAAAAAGAGCTAACGTTTCTTTGTCTTCCAAATCAATTTCTTCTATTTTTATATGAATACCTTCTGTTTCAGCAAGCAACTCTTGCATTTTCTGAACAAAGGTCAAATTTCGTAGCCCCAGAAAATCCATCTTCAAAAGTCCACTCGCTTCGACTCCATGAGCATCATATTGAGTCAGTGGAATTTCGTCACCATGCTTTAGAGGGATGTAATTGGTCAAATCTTGGTCACTGATTACAACACCAGCTGCATGGATAGAGGTTTGTCTTGGATATCCTTCAATCTTGCAAGCAATCTCAAAGGCTTTTTGGTATTCTAACTTACTATTAATTTGCTGACGAAACTGCAGATTGCCCTCATAGGCTGACTTAAGATTGTCCCGAAAACTGATTTTCTTAGTAATTGCAGATAATTCATACTCGGGCACACCAAAGCGTTTCAATACATCTCGAAGAGCTTGCTTAGCCCCAAAGGTAGAAAAAGTAACGATTTGAGCAGCATGTTTACTGCCATATTTATTGCCAACATACCTGATAAAATCTGGACGATAAATATCAGGAATATCAATATCAATATCAGGCATAGTATAGCGTTCACGATTGAGGAAACGTTCAAAAATCAGATTTTTCTCTACTGGGTCAATCCCTGTAATATCTAAGGCATAGGAAACCAAGCTACCAACTGCTGAACCCCGTCCCATTCCCATATAGTAGCCATTCGAACGTCCAAAACGTAGCAAATCCCAGACAACCAAGAAATAATCGTCAAAGCCCATATCATGAATAACAGCCAATTCTTGGTCTAGACGGTCTTGATATTCTTTACTAGACAACCCCTTCTGAGCAAGTCCCAGTTCAGCACGTTCTCTCAACTCTTCTACTGCTGGTCTCGCTGGATTAAAACGAGGCAGTTTCAAACTAGTATCCAAGTCGTAAGAAATACCTGAAATAAGCTTTTCTAAATTGTCCAAGGCTTGCGGAAAACGTTCTAGGAATAATTTCTCTAAAGAACTTGCTGATATAAAGACATCTTGTCGCGAGCGCAAAGGAACTTCTCTGAGCGGTATATTTTCTTTAATCGCTGTTAGTACTTGAAGAACTTCTCTATCCTTACTTTCAAATGTATTGACCCGATAAAGGGGCAAAATAGGATGATGAAATTCGCTTGCTAGTGTTTCTGGGTAAACCCCTATATAGTAATCACAGCCTAGATTTAACAACTCAAGTTCTTCAAAATAAGGCACAATTACCGTAATATCCTCTAGATACTGAGATAGAACTGACCAACTTTTCTCCCCCTGCATCTTAGCTGTTGAAAGTTTCATCAACTGCTGATAGCCCACACTAGATAGAGCTAAAAAGCGCAGATTCACATCCTTGTCATCTACAAGCACATTCATTTCAAGCCCTAACAAAGGATGAATGCCGTATTTTTTTGTAACCTCTAGAAAGTCGAAAGCCCCATAAAGATTGTCAATATCCATCATAGCCAGATGAGTGTATCCATAGTCTTTTGCTACTCTCACATACTTGTCAATTGAAATGACACTCTCCATAAAACTATAGACTGTTTTTGTATCTAGTTGTGCGATCAATTTACACTTCTCCTCTATCGTTCTCACTATATTATACCATTTTCTTTAAATTTCTATTAGTATTACTGATGCTTTAATATCTAATAACTCAAATCATAGTTGACTAGACGATTCTTGCCCGATTTTCAACAGCATCGCTAATATTTTTGTATTTAAGCTTATCATTTTACTTGTTTATTTCATAAGTACTTATTTTTATTTATTATAATTTCTGTTAATTTTTATAGTTTCTTTTCTCTCTATTTTTTGATATAATAACCTTAATATATTTCATAAATAGGAGGTTTTATGCGTTTTAATCAATTCAGCTATTTTGCGCTACCTAGAGATACAATTATCTTTGAATTAAAAAAGTATGGATTCGATTTACCGGTCAACATTACAAATAAAAAAACGCTTGAAGCGTTTCTTATTCGTTTCTTTTTTAATTACAAAGATAGCACCTATCCCCTATCCAGTTTAGCAGTTGATAAAGATACTGACTTACTTACATTTTTTCAGTCAGACAAAGAACTGACCGCAGATATTTTCTATACTGTAGCCTTTCAACTTTTAGGTTTTTCTTATTTGGTTGACTTTGAAGATAGTGATGTTTTTCGTAAGGAGACTGGATTTCCCATTGCATATGGTGACTTGATTGAAAATCTCTATCAGTTACTCAATACTCGCACCAAAAAGGGGAACACTCTTATCGACCAACTTGTCAGTGATGGTCTTATTCCTGAGGATAATGACTATCACTACTTTAACGGCAAGAGTTTGGCTACCTTTTCTAGCCATGATGCCATTCGCGAAGTCGTTTACGTTGAGTCTCGTGTCGATACTGACCAAAAAGGTCTACCAGACCTAGTCAAGGTCAGCATTATTCGTCCTCGTTATGACGGGCAAATCCCTGCCATCATGACAGCCAGTCCCTATCATCAGGGAACAAATGACAAGGCGAGTGATAAGGCTCTCTACAAGATGGAGGGCGATCTTGAGGTTAAGCCTGCTCACAAGATTGAGCTAGAGGAACCTCAACTAAATCTCGTCCAACCTCAAGGTCAAGCTGAGCTTGTGTCAGAAGCTGAGGAAAAGCTAATGCACATCAACGCTAGCTATACTCTCAACGACTACTTCCTTCCACGAGGCTTTGCTAATCTCTATGTCTCAGGCGTTGGAACCAAAGACTCTACAGGTTTCATGACTAATGGAGACTACCAGCAAATCGAAGCTTATAAAAATGTCATCGATTGGCTTAATGGTCGTTGCCGTGCCTTCACTGACCACACGCGCCAGCGTCAAGTCAAGGCTGACTGGTCAAACGGAAAAGTTGCCACAACGGGACTTTCCTATCTAGGTACTATGTCCAATGGTTTAGCAACTACAGGTGTCGATGGTTTAGAAGTTATCATTGCCGAGGCTGGCATTTCTTCATGGTACAACTACTACCGTGAAAACGGTCTGGTGACTAGCCCAGGTGGATATCCAGGGGAGGACTTTGACTCCCTTGCTGAACTAACCTACTCTCGTAATCTCTTAGCTGGCGACTATATCCGTGGCAATGAAGCTCACCAAGCTGACTTAAAAAAAGTAAAAGAGCAACTAAATCGCAAGTCTGGCGACTACAATCAGTTTTGGCATGACCGCAATTATCTGCTCAATGCTGATAAAGTAAAGGCAGAGGTTATCTTTACTCATGGTTCTCAGGATTGGAATGTCAAACCACTTCATGTTTACCAGATGTTCCATGCTCTTCCATCTCATATCAATAAGCATCTCTTTTTCCATAATGGCGCTCATGTGTATATGAACAACTGGCAGTCCATTGACTTTCGTGAATCCATGAATGCCTTATTGACTAAGAAATTATTGGGACAAGATACAGATTTCCAACTTCCTACTGTCATTTGGCAGGACAATACAACCCCTCAGACTTGGTTACCACTTGATACCTTCTGTGAGCAAGAGAAGTTTGAAACCTTCTCACTTGGTCAAGAAGAGCAAGTTATTCAAAACCAGTACTCAGATAAAGATTTTGAGCGTTATGGTAAGACATACCAGACCTTCAATACAGAACTTTATCAAGGAAAAACCAATCAGATTACTATTGACCTTCCTGTAACTAAAGACATTCACTTGAACGGTCGAGCTCAACTCAATCTTCGTATCAAATCCAGTACAAACAAGGGTCTCTTATCAGCCCAACTACTGGAACATGGACAAAAGAAATACCTACAACCTTATCCAGCTGTTTTAAGTGCTAGAACCATTGACAACGGTCGCTACCACATGTTGGAAAATCTTAACGAATTGCCTTTTCGTGAAAATGCACATCGCGTCGTGACAAAAGGCTACCTCAATTTGCAAAATAGAAATGATTTACTGTTAGTAGAGGATATTAAGGCAGATGAATGGATGGATATCCAGTTTGAACTGCAACCAACTATTTACAAGTTAAAAGAAGGAGATACTCTTCGTTTAGTCCTCTATACTACTGACTTTGAAATCACCATCCGTGACAATACTGACTACCACCTGACTGTCGATCTTGAACAGTCTACACTTCTCTTACCTTGTCAAAAGGTATGATATCAGACTTTCAATATGGAAGATTTCCACTTAAACAGTTGAAACAAACATAAACTTGGTATCAAATGCAATCCCGATATAGGCTTATGATAGGTCTACACGGAAGCTTTGACAAAAGATACTAAAACCCTAACCAACATGTGAACTCATTAATAACACTCGCTACCACACCACATGTTGGAAAATCTTTGTGAATTGACATTAATCGTAAATTCACAACAAGTCGTGACAAAAGGCTACCCTAATTGAATGATTTACTGTTAGTAGAGGACACCAATGTAGATAAACGGATAAGATAGCCTATTCATCTACACTCAACTAGTGACAAGTTAAAAGAAGGAGATTTTCTCCGTATAGTTCTTTATACTACTGACTTTAAAATCATCCTACGTGACAATACCGCTTACCACCCGACTGACGATTTCGTTCAGTCCACGCTTTCTGTACCTTGTACAAGGAGTAACATTTTATGAATAAATCTGAACACCGACACCAACTCATACGCGCTCTTGTTGCAAAAAACAAGATTCATACACAGGCTGAGCTGCAAGCCCTTCTTGCTGATAACGACATTCAAGTTACCCAGGCAACTCTCTCACGCGACATCAAAAATATGAACCTGTCAAAAGTCCGCGAAGAGGATAACTCTTACTACGTGCTCAATACAGGCTCTATCTCAAAATGGGAGAAACGTCTCGAAATCTACATGGAAGATGCTCTTGTCTTGATGCGTCCCGTTCAACACCAAGTCCTCCTTAAAACCCTTCCTGGACTTGCGCAATCCTTTGGTTCTATCATTGATGCATTAAGTTTCTCTGACGCTATCGCTACTCTCTGTGGTGATGATGTCTGCCTTGTCATCTGCGAAGATGCAGAAGCTGCTCAAAGATGCTTTGAAGAACTGAAAAAATTCGCTCCACCATTTTTCTTTGAAGAATAAGAAAATTCCGTGTCTGATGTGGCACGGAATTTTGTTATATTCTTTACTGAGATGGATTTTCTTTTTTAGTTCGTGCTAATCTCAGGGCACGATTTGGATTGAGACGATTAAATAGTTCTTCCAATTTCTTTTCATTCCAAACATCTGCGGCAGAAACGAAATTACCATCCGCATCTCGGAAAGATATCGGTTTATCTCCCATATCAGTCTCCTAGTCTACAAATTCAAACTCAAATTTACCAATGCGGACCAAATCCCCATCTTTAGCACCACGCGCACGAAGGGCTTCATCAACCCCCATACCACGAAGCTGGCGAGCAAATTTCATGACTGATTCGTCACGATCAAAGTTGGTCATATTAAAGAGTTTCATGAGTTTTTCACCAGAAAGTACCCATGTTGCATCGTCATCACGACTAATTTCAAAGGCTTTTTCTTCCTCATCAAATCCATAGTAGGCTTCTTCTTCCATATCTGACTCGTCGTAGAGCAAGAATTCTGGTGTCTTGTCTAGCAATTCAGCTGTAGCATCCAAAAGCGTAGCCAAACCTTGCTTGGTCAATCCAGAAATTGGGAAAATAGCTGGTAACTCTTCAAATTCATCGTAGTTTTCAGCCAATTTTTTCTTGAATTCTACAAGATTTTCCTGACTCTCAGGCATATCCATCTTATTGGCTACGATAATCTGTGGACGCTCCATCAAACGGAGATTGTATGACTCTAGCTCTTTATTGATAGCAAGATAATCCTCATATGGATCACGCCCTTCACTAGCTGACATATCAATGATGTGAAGGATGACACGTGTACGCTCGATGTGACGGAGGAACTGAGTTCCCAGACCGACTCCCTGACTAGCTCCTTCAATCAAACCTGGTAGATCAGCTACTGCAAAGGATTCACCTGATTGGGTACGAACCATTCCTAGATTTGGCACAATTGTCGTAAAGTGGTAGGCACCAATTTTAGGCTTAGCTGAGGTGATAACACTTAAAAGTGTTGATTTCCCAACAGAGGGGAAGCCTACTAAACCAACATCTGCCAAGATTTTTAATTCCAATTGTAACTCACGTTCCTGACCTGGTTCTCCATTTTCAGAGATTTCCGGTGCAGGATTTTTTGGTGTCGCGAAACGAATATTTCCACGTCCACCACGACCACCGTGGGCAACGATAAATTCTTGACCGTGTTCAATCAAATCTGTCAAGACCTTGCCTGTCTCAGCATCACGCACAGTCGTACCTTGTGGCACTCGAACTCTAAGGTCCTCAGCTCCACGACCATGCATCCCTTTGGTCATTCCTTTTTCACCAGAATCAGCCTTGAAATGACGGTTATAGCGGAAATCCATCAAGGTACGTAGACCTTCGTCTACAACGAAGACCACATTACCTCCACGTCCACCATCGCCACCCCAAGGACCGCCATTAGGGACATATTTTTCACGGCGAAAAGCAACCATGCCATCACCACCATTACCAGCCTTGACCTTAATCTTGGCTGTATCTAAAAACATACTCATTTTCTCTTCTCACTTTAAAAAAGGGCTGGGAAATACCCCAGTCACTAAATTTTCTTGTATCTATTTTATAGATTACTGAGGGCACCAATTGCAGTTGCAAAAATTCCCAATAAACTTGCTACTAGCATGATAATCACGATAAACAAGGTTATTTTCTCAAACATAGTTTTTTTACGATTTCCATTATCTCCAAATGCCATTTTTATCTCCTTCGTTACATTCTATTTTCTATTATCTTAGCATGAATTGAGCTAGTTTTCAATAGTCAGTTGCTACAGGTGCAATAATCCATAAAATGATATAAGCTACAATTCCTGCCCCATAACAAAATGCAAGAACACCCCATATTACACGAACAATAGTCGGATCAATATCAAAATAATTTGCGACCCCAGCACATACTCCAGCAATTTTTTGATCACTACCACTTCTCATCAATTGTTTTTTCATAGCTATTCCTCTTTCTATTCTTCATGGTCTTTCCAATAATCTCTGATGCTGATTAACTGTGTTTTTGAAGCCTTCAGCATGCGTCTAGAGCCTTTTACGGGCACAGCAACCACCTGTTGCGGTAGATACAAAACTGTCTTAAAGATACGCTGAGTGACCGTATCATCTTTGGCTAAATCTTTCTGGAAATTATTTGAAATAATAGCATCAAGATAAAACTCATGCACCCGTTTTCCAAAATTCTCAGCTGAAATCTCATATAATTTCTCTGATAAGGTATGCTCATCCATATCTGGCGTTGCAATCAGGGCCTCCAGAATAGCTCCGGCCAAATCATGTTCCCCATAGTACAAGGTTCCAAACATTTTATCACTGATAAGATTGTCCAGATAAGGATTTCCGTGAGCAATGACAGGCGTCCCACTAGCTAAGCTTTCCAAGTAAGTTAAACCTTGCGTTTCACTTGTTGAGGCCGAGATGAAGAAATCTGCCGCCTTATAGTAAAGAGCGGTCTCACTAGGAGCAATCATCCCTGTAAAGACAACAGAGTCTTGAATCTCTAGTTTCTGGGCTTGCTCTTTGAGATCATCCAGATAAGGTCCATCCCCAGCAACTACCAGTTTAACCTTGTCTTCCTCTTTCAGAACTTCTGCAAAGGCTGCTAGTACTGCTTGAATATTTTTTTCATAGGAGATTCTCGAAAGACTCAGCAACATCTTTTCATCATCTTGAATCCCTAGTTTACTACATAGTTCTTTCAGATTTTCTTGCTTGATTTCTGGACGTTCAAACTTGGCTAATTCAATCCCTGTTGGAATGACTCGTTTTTCAACCTTAACCTTATAGTCAGATAGCAAGTCATGGACAATCTCACTCGGACAAATAACCCCATCCACATCATGCAGGAAACCTCTGACCAGGTACTTTACCATGCTAGGACGAATCAACATCCCCTTAGCAATATAATGTACATAGTCTTCGTATTGGGTGTGATAGGTATGGATGACTGGAATCTTCAATTCACGCGCAATCCAAATCCCCAACAAGCCAAGAGAAAATTCTGTCTGAGTATGGATAATATCCAGTTGATATTGTTTAGCAATTTCAAGCGCCTTGCTGAATCCTCGATAGGCAAAGCGACGATCCTTAAAAGCAAAGAAGGGAACACTTGGAATGCGGATAATTTGCCAATCTTCATAACGATTGACATCCTTATCTGTCGTCGTAAAGATAAAAACAGCGTGCCCCTGCTTTTCAAGTTCTGTTTTCAAGGTTCGAATACTGGTCGCAACACCTGAAACCTGAGGAAAATAGGTATCTGTAAATAAACCAATTCGCATAGATTACCTCACTTTTTACTTTCTCCCTAAAGCGGCTTGTTTCTCATAAAAGTCTAACCAGATTTGTAACAGATGCTCTTCTGAATACTCTCTGGAAATATTCTTAGCTTTTTCTTTCAAATCTTTTAAAGCAGCAGGATTCGCTTGATATTCCAGAATAGCTTCTTTCATCTCTTCTCTATCTGCTGTCGCCCGATAATTTCCCTCCAAAATAACCTTATAGAGATCTAAGTCACGTAACATGATAGGAGCCTCACAACTCGCAGCCTCTAAAATCGTCATAGGAAAGAGTTCATTATAACTGGGTAACAAGAAAAGGTCCGCTAGGGCATACAATTCACGCATTTGCTCTGGTGACACAATACCTGGAAAAATTAAATTTTCAGGTGGATTATCCATAATTTTCTTGTAACGTTCATAACCATCTGTCATACCACCAAAAGAGAAACCACCCGCCCATATAAAGGTAATCTGAGGCAATTCCTCAGCCAGACGGATAAAATCATCAATCCCTTTGCGTTTCTGAACTTGACCAGCACCTACTACGATAAACTGATTGTCACTAAGACCTAGCTCTGTTCGCAGTCTCGCTACCTCTTCTTGTGGAAGTGGATGCCATTTTTCCTTATTGACAAAGTTAGGAATATAGGTCACTTTTTCACGTGGAATACCAGCTGCCACCAAATCCTCAATAAACATAGGATTAACCACAACCAAGTGCTCCATCCGGTTGTAAAAAGAAAATACATAGCGTTTCACAATTCCCTTTAAGAAAAATGGAATTTTCAAACTCCCCTCAAGTGTATCAGGTAAGAAATGCACATAGCCAATTTTCCTTCCTGAGCGTTTCTTTTGGAATGTTGATAAATAATAAGGGAAATCAATTGTATGAAAGTGAGTCACATCTGCCTCTATTGGAAGATTTTCTGTAACAATCAATTGGTCCTTGGCATCACGGTGAAGAAGACGAACTAATTCACGGTAAGCACCTGAAACTCCTTGTCCTGCTACTTTCTCACTTGAACTCAACATATTGATGCGTAATTTCTTTTTTTCCATAACTACTATTATATCATTTTCTTTGAATAAAATCAGCAAAAGAAAGGAGAGACTAGAGGAAAAGAGGGGGAAATTTCCTCGCTTTTCCAATAATCTCTCACATGTTTTTATAGGTTTACTTAATGCCTAGGGCAATGCGTGCATAGCGACTCATTTTTTCAACAGTCCAGGCTGGATACCAGACTAATTTAACCTCAGTATCCGTTACTTCTGGCACCTCTGTCATAGCATCATAAATCTGGTCTGTCAAAAGATCTGCCAGGGGACAACCCATAGTTGTCAAAGTCATATCAATCTCTGTTTGCCCTGTGTCGCCGTCAAAACGAATCTCATAAATCAAACCAAGATTGACAATATCGATTCCCAACTCAGGGTCAATAACTTCTTCCAAGGCTGATAAAATCCGTGTTTTGATGTTTTCAATTTGCTCTTCTGTATAAGCCATATTCATCCTCACTCTTAGTCTTCAATAAAATCACGAAGCGGTTTGCTGCGACTTGGTTGGCGTAGTTTTCTCAAAGCTTTAGCTTCAATCTGACGGATACGCTCACGGGTTACGTTAAAAACTTTACCAACATCTTCAAGGGTACGCATTTTACCATCATCTAGCCCAAAACGCAGACGCAAAACATTTTCTTCACGGTCTGTAAGAGTATCCAAGACCTCATCCAACTGCTCACGCAAGACGATACGAGTTGTATAGTCCACTGGATTTTCAATCACTTCATCTTCGATAAAGTCCCCAAGGTGGCTATCATCCTCTTCACCGATTGGAGTTTCAAGGGATACCGGTTCTTGGGCAATCTTCAAGATTTCACGAACCTTATCAGGTGTCATATCCATTCGTTCAGCGATTTGTTCTGGTGTTGGATCTTGTCCCAATTCTTGAAGGAGATTACGCTGTTCACGAACCAATTTATTGATAGTTTCAACCATGTGAACTGGGATACGGATGGTACGAGCTTGATCAGCAATAGCACGAGTGATGGCCTGACGAATCCACCAAGTTGCATAAGTTGAGAACTTGAATCCTTTAGAATAGTCAAACTTGTCAACCGCCTTCATCAAGCCCATGTTCCCTTCTTGAATCAAGTCAAGAAACTGCATACCACGGCCGACATAGCGTTTAGCAATAGAAACAACCAAACGAAGGTTGGCTTCCGCAAGACGTTGTTTGGCTTCGATATCACCCGCTTCAACAGCTAGTGCCAATTCTTTTTCCTCTTCATTGGTCAAGAGAGGAACGACTCCGATTTCTTTCAAGTACATACGAACAGGGTCATTGACCTTAGCAGAAGTTGACCCAATCAAGTCCTCATCGCTGAGTTCTGGTTCTTCTTCAGAGCTAAGAACACGAGCACTCGGATTTCCTTCGTTATCTGTGATAGAAATCCCTGCATCCTGAATTCGTTGCAAGAGATCTTCAATCCCATCAGCGTCCAAGGTAAAAGGAATAACCAGACTTGCGTTGATTTCATCATCAGTTGCTGTCCCTTTTTGTTTATGATTACGGATAAATTCTGCTACTTGTACGTCAAATGTTGTTACTTCTTTTTGTTTTGTTGCCATTATTACTCCATTCTTCTCTTTTGGGAAATTAAACGTTCCAATTCTTCTAGGGCTGTGTCGGTATCTCCTACATGGCTAGCTTCCTGCACCTTCTTTTTGATTCTCATATTGTCCTGATTCAAGAGAGCCTTGTTTCGAGTCATTTCTACTTCACTTAGTTCCTGAGGTGACATCTCAGCAGGCAAATCCTGAGCTAAGACTTGATACCAAGCTCTTTCAACTTCATCTGTCTGTTCTGCTAAAACTTCTGGAGGAAGATTTCCATACTGGCCAAGCAAGTCATATAAGACCTGAAATTCAGGTGTGGCAAATGCAAAGTCTTCTCTCAAACGGTAATCATTCAAAACAAGAGGGGATTCCATCATTCGATAAAGTAGATGGGCTTCAGCCCTCATAATAGCTGATAACTGCTTGGTGACAGGCATGGTGATTTGCGTCGGTCTGGAAATTCCTTCCATGCGATTCTGCCTTTGCGCCTGACGACTCTCATTAACAATCTGCTCAATCTGGGCATAATCAAAGGACGCCAGACTGTCAGCTAAAATATGTATATAGCTGTTTTGAGCAGTAATAGATTTTTCTTGAACAATCAAGGGAGCTATTTTTTCAATAAACTCAATCTGAGCCTGCAGATTTTCACTATTTTCAGGCTTATACTGGTGAATGTAAAACTCAATCGGACTAATACGAGTTTTCGTTAATAGATAGGCCAAGTCTTCTGGTCCATTTTTTTGTAGATATTCATCTGGATCCAAGTTATCAGGCATGCTGACGATTTGCACAGGCATATCACCAATTTCGTCTAGCGCTTTCAATGTCGCGGCTTGCCCAGCCTTATCGCCATCGTAAACAAGAACCAACTTCTTCGTTAACCTTTTCAGATGCTCAACATGCTCACGACTCAAGGCTGTTCCCATAGATGCGACAGCGTTTTCGATTCCAGCCCGATAGGCTGCAATAACATCCATGAATCCTTCCATCAGGTAAATCTCACTGGTTTTACCAGAAGATTTTTTAGCCCTATCCATATGATATAATTCGTAACTTTTGTTAAAAATTGCAGTCGATCGGCTATTTTTATACTTAGAAGTTTGTGAATCCGTTTTCTGCCAGATGCGACCTGAGAAGGCAATAACCTTTCCTTGGTCATTTGTCAGGGGAAACATAATCCGATTGTGAAAGGTATCTACAAATTGATTGGCATCTGAGAGGTAAAACAGTCCTGAATCTAGGAAATCCTCATCACGATACTGACCAGACAAACGTTGATAGAGATAGTTTCGTTCTGGAGGTGCTAAACCAATCCGAAAATGCTTGAGCACTTCATCTGTCAAACCACGCTGATAAAGGTAGTTTCTGGCCTCCTCCCCCATGGTCGTTGTCATGAGAATAGCATGATAAAATTTGGCTGCATCTTCGTGCATATCATAAAGAGCTTGATGGGGTGAAGCTGGCTTCTGTTCACTATAAAGCGGTTTTTCCACCTCTATCCCAACACGCTGACCTAAGATTTGGACAGCCTCCATAAAGGGAACCCCTTGGTACTCCTCGATGAACTTAAAGACATCACCAGAGCGACCACAACCAAAACAGTGGTAAAACTGCTTGTCCTCTACAACGTTAAAAGAAGGTGTTTTTTCACCATGAAAAGGACAGAGCCCTAGATAGTTCCGTCCTGCCTTTTGTAAAGAAATCACATCTCCTATGACTTCCACAATGTTGGCATTGTTTTTGATTTCTTCAATGACTTGTTTGTCAACCATACACAATACCTCCATGTTATCATAGTTTACTTTATATAGTATACTTTATTTCAGAAAAAAAGTAAACCATTTCACGCATTTTCCCTACTTTATTCAAAGAGTTGATAATAATCAGAGATTTTCATTTTTGCTTTTTCTTCTTGTTTCAAGTCTTGGATGATACGACCTTCCTTCATAACAATCAAGCGATTGCCATATTTGAGAGCATCTTCCATATGGTGGGTAATCATAAGCGCTGTCAGCTGGTCTTTCTTGACAAATTCATCCGTCAATTCCATCAAGGCCACACTGGTCTTTGGATCAAGGGCTGCAGTATGCTCATCTAACAGGAGTAATTCAGGTCGCTTCAAGGTTGCCATCAAGAGACTCAAGGCCTGTCTTTGCCCACCTGATAAGAACTCAATCGGTGTATTCAAGTGTTTCTCAAGACCGTTTCCCACTTTTTCAATAGTTGCCTGAAACTCATCCTTATAGCTAGCCAGACGTCTCGGAAACAGTCCACGCTTTTCACCACGAAACTTGGCAATCAAAAGATTTTCAGCCACCGTCATACGAGGAGCTGTCCCCATCTTGGGATCTTGGAAGACTCGAGACAAATACTTAGCTCGCTTCTCTGGTGAAAATTTGGTAACATCTTCACCTAAAATACGGATGGTTCCACTGGTTAGTGATAAGGTTCCTGCAATAGTGTTAAAGAGGGTTGATTTCCCAGCACCATTTCCACCTAAAATCGTGATGAAATCCTGTTCAAAAATTTCTAAGGAAACATCATTTAAAATAATCTTTTCTTCATCAAAGCCATTTTTAACGACTTTGGTTGCATTTTTTAATTCTACAATTGCTGTCATTTGCTTAATTTGGCTCCTTTCAAGATTGTTTGCTTAAATGTTGGAATCATGAGGCAGACTGCTAAAATCAAGGCACTGTATAAACGAAGGTAACTTGTATTAAAGCCAAGAGCGATAACTGCCCACACTAAGAATTGATAGGCGATAGAACCCACAACGATGGCAACCAGACGCTCTGCCAAGCTCAAACTCTTGAAAATAACTTCTCCAATTATCAAACTTGCAAGCCCCACAACGATAACTCCAATTCCTCGAGATACATCAGCATAGCCTTCTTGCTGGGCAATGAGAGCTCCTGCAAGGGCAATCACACCATTTGATAAAACCAAGCCCATAAGCTCCATGCGTCCAGTATGAATCCCGAAACTTCTAGCCATATCAGGATTGTCACCTGTAGCAATATAGGCTTGTCCGAGTTTAGTGTCCAAGAAAAAGAGCATGAGAGCAATAACAAGACTGACAAAGATAAGACCTGTCAAGAGTTGATTCAAATCCGAATCAAAAGGCAAAACATCCTGAATTTGCTTGGTTCCAAGCAGGCCTAAATTCGCACGTCCCATAATTAAGAGCATGATAGAGTGACAGGAAGTCATCACCAAAATCCCTGAGAGCAAGGTTGGGATCTTCCCTTTTGTATAAAGAAGGCCTGCTGCCATTCCAGCCAAACAACCTGCTCCTACAGCAACAAGAGTCGCTAAAAATGGGTTCACGCCTTTGGTTATCAAAGTGACAGCAACAGCTCCCCCAAGAGGGAAGGAACCTTCTGTCGTCATATCTGGAAAGTTTAAAATCCTAAATGTCATAAAGATTCCCAGACCTAAAATAGCCCAGACAAATCCTTGAGAAATAATAGATAATATCATCTGTTTCTTAACCTTTTCTATATGATTTCTATTGTAAAAAATTGGAGGAGATGTCCCCAACTCCTCCATTACAGATTATTCAATCACTTGTCCTGCTTCTTTTAGAACAGATTCAGGAATCGTAATACCTAATTCTTGTGCCAATTTTTTGTTAATCACTGACTTACCAGTTGAAAAGACATTAACTGGAGTATCAGCTGGTTTTGCACCTTTCAAGACTTGCGCAATCATTTTACCTGTTGCCACACCAAGGTCATGTTGGTCAACTACAACTGATGCCAAACCACCAGCTTCTACCATGGCAGTTGCGCTTGGATAGATTGGTTTTTTAGCTGATTGATTGCTTGAAATAACTGTTGAAAATGCAGATGCGATTGTGTTATCGATTGGAACCCAGATAGCATCAACCTTGCTAGTCATAACGTTAACTGTTGAAGCAATTTCATTTGTTGAAGGAACAGCAAATGTTTCGACTGTCAAACCTGCTTTTTCAGCATAAGCCTTAAATTCTTCTACCTGTGTTTTTGAATTGTCTTCGCTGCTTGAGTAAAGGGCTCCGATTGTTTTCACATTTGGTGTCAAAGCTTTGATGAGTTCAACTTGTTGTTGAGCTGGGTTGTGGTCAGATACCCCTGTAATGTTGCCACCTGGTTTTTTCAAATCTTTGACCAAGTTAGCTCCGATTGGGTCTGTAATAGCGGCCATGATAACCGGTAGGTCTTTTGTGGCACTAGCCAAGCCTTGAGCAGCTGGTGTTGCAATACCAACCACAAGGTCATTCCCATTTGCAACCAACTGTTTGCTCATTGTTGCAACCTTACTTTGGTCACCTTCTGAGTTCATAAAGTCAATTTTCAACTGATCATCTTTATAGCCTTCTTCTGCCAGTCCATCTTGAATCCCTTTATAAATCAAATCAAGAGATGGATGGCTCACAAATTGAAGGACACCAACTTTGGCAACTTTCTTTTCATTTTTAGCTTCTGGTTTATTCATTGAAGAGTAAATCAAGCTTCCTGCTACTAAGACTGCTAATGCAGCGATAATTCCAATTAAACGTTTATTTTTCATTCTATTTCTCCTTTTATTCCTTTAAAATACTTCACTTATCTCAACAAGCTACGCCATCGTTTTCTTTCCATACTAACCTCCATCAAAAAAGTCCTCACACAAAAAACTTGTGTGAGGACGTCGATGCGCGGTACCACCTCAATTATAGGGAATTTCCCTATCGCTCTGTCTCGCAATAACGAGATGCACTGTAAGGTGTGCTCACCGAATTTTTATGATTTCAAATTCTAAATACCATTCAGCCCAATTTTCATCATCACACTTATCTGTTTTCAGCTACCACAGACTCTCTAAAAAGTTTATTATGATTACTTTTCTGAATGGTTAAATTATATCATTTTTCAACTACTTGTCAAGACTCTTTTAGCATTTTTTTGAAAGATTCAAAAACTTCCCCTATAGAAAAGAGGAAGTTTGATAGGCATCAGCCTGAATTACGCAATCCTGTTGCAATTCCGTTGATGGTTGTATGGATTAATTTTTCTTGATCGCTTGATAATTCTCCTCGGCGTTGACGTTTAATCAACTCCAACTGGATATAGTTGAGGATATTAAAGTAAGGCATACGGTAATCCAAACTTGCTTTTAGATATGGATTTTCAGCCAAGAGTTCATCGTAACCTTCAATAGCTAAGATGACTTCCTTGGTAACTTGCCATTCATTTAGAATAGTCTCATAGATTGCTTTGACTTCTTCATCCTCACACAGTTTGGCATATTCAAAAGCAATGTTCATATTTGATTTTGACAAGACCATGTCGACATTTGAAAGAAGCGATTGGAAGAAAGGCCAGTTTTGGTACATGTCTCGTAAGATAGCGATATTCTCTGGATTTTTATCGATAAATTCCTTGAAGCTTGAACCAACCCCATACCAGCCAGGGAACATGACGCGACTTTGCGACCATGAGAATACCCAAGGAATAGCTCGCAAACCACCGATTTCAGTAATAGTCTTACGAGCGGCTGGACGAGAACCAATGTTAAAGCTTGAAATAGCCTTGATTGGACTTGACTCGAAGAAATAATCATAGAAATGGTCATTGCCAAAGACCAAATCACGGTAGATATCGTAACTACGGTCCACCACTTGGTCCATAATAGCTTCATAACGATTGGATGTATTGGTATCGCTCTTCTTCTGAGTAATCATACGGTTAATGGCTGCAGATACTAGCATTTCAAGGTTATAGTAGGCTGCGTCTTTATTACCGTATTTATTTCCAATTACTTCACCCTGCTCCGTCAAGCGGATACGATCCTTAATAGACTTGAGCGGTTGAGAGGTGATGGCCTCATAGGTTGGTCCACCACCACGACCGACAGTACCACCACGGCCGTGGAAGAAGGTAACCTTAACGCCAAATTCATCTCCAATAGCAGTCAATTGTTGTTGAGCCTTGTAGAGGGTCCAACATGATGAAAGGTAACCACCATCTTTATTACTATCAGAGTAACCAAGCATGATTTCTTGGTAGTTATTACGTGAAGCAATCCATTTCTTAGCAAGAGGAAGTGAAAGGTACTCTCTCATGGTTTCTTCTGAGTGATCCAAGTCCTCGATTGTTTCAAAGAGAGGAACGATTTGGACACGAGCTCTTTCTTTATCAACTAGCCCTACTTCTTTTAGCAAGATAGCCAATTCCAGCATGTCTGATACGCTGGTTGCATGTGAAATGATGGTCTGACGAATGACATCATCTCCCAACTTATCTTTCAACTTACGAGCTGCCTTAAAGATTGCTAATTCTTTTTCAAGTAATTCTGATTTTTCAACATGAGTGGCAGAAAGAATACGTGGATCTTCTTCCAATTCTTTCAAGAGAAGCTGGCATTTTTCTTCTTCACTTAGTTCACTATAATGAGAATGAATACCTGCTGATTTCAAGAGTTCAGCTACACAGGCTTCGTGAACACTAGAATCTTGACGCATGTCAATAGATGCCAAATAGAAACCAAAAATTTCAACTGCCTGGATCAACTCAACAAAATCACCAGAAATCAGTGCTTCACCCTTATTTTCCAAGAGGGAATCACGAATAGTAATTAAATCCTTATAAAAATCATTAGCTGTTTCATAGCGAGCTCCAACTTCCTTATCTTCAATCAGATAGGTTTTTGTTGCTTGGATTTTTGATTGAATATCAAACAAGGCACGACGATACAGCTCTTTTTCACGATAAATAGAGTTGTCCTTGGATTGACGAGCCATTTCTCTAACTTGCTTGCTTACATTGACAATACTGGTTGAGAGAGAGAACTCACGATAAAGCTGATAAATCTTTTCATCATAGTAGTTCATGATGACTTCACACTGGGTCATAGCAGATTGTTTCAAGGTATCTGCTGTAACAAAAGGATTCCCATCACGGTCTCCACCAATCCACATACCCATGGTAATTGGTTTAGGATGTTTCAAGTCCAAGCCGTGTTTTTTAGCCAGACGCTTGTACTCAGCAGTCAAATGAGGAACTGCCTTCAGGAATGAACTATTGTAGTATTCCATTACATTCGTGATTTCATTGGTTACTTTCAATTTCTTTTCACGAATCATATCTGTCTGCATGATAATCTCAATGTAACGACGGAGATCATTATGCCATTTTTCCTTATTAATCAAACCTAATTTCACATCACGGTACTTACGCAAGAGGGTATGGATATGGTTAGTCAAATCCAACATACTCTTACGTTGCACTTGTGTTGGATGGGCTGTCAAAACAGGGACAACATTCAAGTGTTCTAGAATTTCAACCGCATTTTCTTTTTCTGCAACCATTTTGATCGTTGCTGATAATTTACCAAGATAATCTTGATCGATATTATTTTGATGGTTGATTTCATAGGCCAAATCCACGTCTTCTGAAATATTAATCAAAAGAGGCAAGATAGAGAAATAGCGTGAAATATAAGCCATTTCATCATTTGTCAAACTGGTAACTAATTGATTCAAACCTTGATAATCTTCTTGAGTTGACAATTCCTTCAACTGTATGATTTTTTCAAAAGTCTCTGGGGCAAGCATGTTTTTAGTAATATCTTCTAACAATTCTGTTAAAATCAATACTTCTTCTTGTATAACAGCTTTATTACTATAGTTTTCTAATTTTTGAAGAGACATAGGTAATCCTTTCCACTCTCAGCTCTACATATAGTTTGATGAGTGAGCTTCTAACTCCTCATATAATTGGGCACGTTTTTCACTTGCATCAATATTTAAGACAAAGGCGATGGCTACAGACAAGACTAGGAGACTGTTCCCTCCTTGCGATAAGAAGGGGAAGGTTACTCCTGTCGAGGGAATAATACCAGAAATTCCACCGATATTGACAAAGACCTGTACCAACATCATCCCCCCAACCCCAATCGCCATCATAGAATTAAAGGGATTCTTAGCACGAATTCCTACTAGGATAATTCGCAAAATCAGGAAAAAGACAAGTGCCAAAATCAAACTGGCTCCCACAAATCCAAACTCTTCAATGACAATTGAAAATACAAAGTCTGTATGGGCCTCTGGTAAATAACCACGTTTTTCTATTGAATTTCCTAAGCCTAAACCAAACCATCCACCATTTACCATAGCAAAGTAGGAATTTGCAAGTTGGTGACCAGCTCCTGCCAAATCAGCAAAGGGATTAAAGTAGGCACTGAAACGCTTGGCCACGTAACCAAATACTGGAACTTTTGAAAACTTATCAACCCCAATTACAGAAATAGCTGATAGAGATAGGGCTGAAACTCCAAACAATACACCGATAAAGACTATAAACCAACGATGAGCAATCCCACTAACTGTATACATAATCAAGGCGACCAGCGCTAGGATTGTAGCATTCCCCAAATCTGGGAAAATAGCCAAACTTCCTATCATTACCAAGAGGACAAAACGCCAATCATTAAAAGCTCGAGGAATCCATTGATTTTGAGTTAAAACTTGAAAATCGTAAATACCAATTTCATCCTGTTGTTTTGAAAAACGTTGGGCCAAGTACCAGACGATGATAATCTTCAAATACTCCGCTGGCTGAATGGTCAAAGGTCCTACTGAAATCCAACCATAGGCTCCATTGACTGGCGTACCAATTAAGCGAGCCAGAGCTAAGAGAATCAGCTCAACAAACATAACAATAAATAAAAGTCGTTCTTTTCTTAAAAAATTCAGTTTCAGCTTATATATCAAGACAATCAATATTAAACTAAATATCCAAAACATTCCCTGACTTCGAACCAATTGGAGGGCACTTTTACCTTCTTCGATAAGAATGGCACTGGTTGTAGAATAGACTACAATCAAACCCAAAATAGATAAAAGTAAGTAAGGAACTAGAATAGAATAGTTTAACAGGTGCCTCTTACTAATCTTCATAGTATCACCAATCTAATGAGAACAAAAGAAATTATTCCCAAATTCCGTTTATTTTCTAGTTTTGATTGCTATTATACCATTTTTTCCGAAAGAAAAAAACTCTTACCCTTAAGATAGAAGATTTTCTCATAAGAAAAAGAGCACTTGGCTCTTTTCTGTTTTATTCTTTTGAAGAACTGCTTGAGCTTGAATCTCCACCACCGATGTATTGAGTGAAGATATTTTGGAAGGCTTGATCTTTAACCTTGATATTGGCTGCTTGCAATTCTTTTCCGATAATACTTTGAACAAATGATGCGTCGTTTTGTTTTTGAGTTAAGATAACAGTTTTTAATTTTTCTTTGTAATCGTCAATATTAGATGATTTTTCTGTTTTCTTAATCAGTTTAACAATGTAATATTGACTGCTGTAGGCTTGTGTTCCAGTAACGCTAATCACATCAGAAACACCGTTTACATCTAAAGCAAAAGCAGCTTTTTTAACTTGTTCTGGTACTTCTGTTGAAGCAGAATCAAAAGTGATTTCTCCACCATTCGCTTTAGTTTTCTCATCTGTTGAATTATCTTTGGCTAATTGAGCAAAGTCTGCATCACTAGCTTTAGCTTTTTCAAGAATTTCTTTAGCTTTGTCTTCATTGTCCAAACGGATAATTTGAGCAGTCACATCAGGAGTGTATTCGTCAAAGGCCTTCTTGTAAGCATCATCTGTCAATTCAGCTTCTGCTGCTTTCTTAACTGCCAACTCAACCAATTTACTTGTACGAATTTGAGCTTTACGTGTTTCAAGAGTCATTCCTGCTTGCGATAAGACACGTTGGTAGTTCTCACCATATTGTTTCTCTTCTTCGGCAATAGTATCGTTGACTTCTTTGTCATCTACTTCTGAGCCATATTGCTTCTCAAATACTTTTTGGATGGTCATGTTCAACAATACTTGTTGAGCTGAAGGATTGCTTTTCACTTGCTCATAAAATTGATGTTCTGTGATGACATCCCCTTTCATGCTGATAAGATCTGCCCCTTCTGAACCTTTCGAACAAGCTGCTAAAGTTGCTACTGATAATAGTGTAATGGCACCTGCCAATAGTTTTTTCTTCATGTCTACTCCTTTGAGATAAGTGTTACCCTATCTATTTTACTATATTTTCTTAAATTTTTCTGAAAATCATTCGCTGTCAGGCAATTGAACATCTGCTACATTTTTACGAAGCATGAGAATGCCATCTCCCAGAGGTACTAATGTTGCAGTGAGTCCTGGATTGTCTAAGGTTGCATCAAATAGTCTTTGAAGGCCTCTGTAAATAGTTCGCTGGCCACGACGGACTTCCATAATATCCTTAGCAACATCACCACCTTGGAAAATATCATCCAAGACAACCACACCACCAATTTCCAAATGTTTGAGGATTTCTGGCAAAAAGACGATGTATTTAGACTTGGCTGAATCCATAAAGACGAAATCATAGGACTCTGTCAAGGTAGATAAGATATCTACCGCATCTCCTTCTAGGAGCGTGATTTGCTTGCGACTGTCAAACTGGGCAAAATTTTCCTTGGCAAAACCAATCATTTCTGGATTGCGGTCAATGGTTGTAATCTTGGCCTTTGGCGCATGTTCCGCCATCAAGAGGGCTGAAAAACCGATAGCCGTCCCAATTTCCAGAATGTTTTTAGGTTGTATGGTTTCCATGAGAAAACGGAAATAAGCAACCGTTTCATGGGGAATAATGGGAATATTTTCCTTACGGGCAAAATCTTCCAATTCTTTCAAGGAACCTGTGACTTGCTTTTGACGCTGGCGCATCAAGTCTACAATTTCTTCTTTGACAACGGGACGACGCATGTTATGGTTGGCATTCTTACTATACGATTCAACCATCTTATGCCAATCCCAATTTTTCAACAAGGGCTTCAAACTCATTTAAACGGCGTTCAAAGACTGCAAAGGCATCGTTTAGGTAGCCTTCCTTCTCCATATCAACACCAGCTTTTCTCATGACATTAAGTGGATAGTCAGACTTACCTGCCTTGAGGTAATCTATATAGCGGTCACGGTCTTCTTGACTACCATGAACAATCTTTTCAGCCAAGGCTGAGGCTGCTGCAAAACCAGTTGAATATTGATATACATAGTAGTTATAGTAGAAGTGTGGAATGCGGGCCCACTCGTATTGGATTTCAGGATTGTCTTCCTTGCTCAAACCATAATACTCCTGGTTCAAGTCTGCGTAGAGTTTATTTAGGAAATCGCTTGTTAAGACTTCACCATTTTGATCCGCTTGGTGAATAGCGTGTTCAAACTCAGCAAATTGAGTTTGACGGAAAACTGTTCCACGGAAACCATCTAGGAAGTTATTGAGGATAGCAAAGCGCGTTGCATCATCTTCCACTTCTTCCAATAATTTCTCCGTCAAGATATTTTCATTAGTAGTCGAAGCAATCTCAGCCAAGAAGATAGAGTAATCTCCGTAAACATAAGGTTGCGTTTCACGAGTATAGCTAGAATGCATACTGTGGCCTGTCTCATGGACAAGGGTAAAGAGATTGTCTAGATTGTCCTGCCAGTTAAGGAGCATAAAGGCATTGGTATCGTAAGAACCGCCAGAGTAGGCACCTGAACGTTTGCCTTGATTTTCGTAAACATCAATCCAACGCTCGCTGAAGGCACGTTTAACACGGCTCAAGTAATCCTCACCCAAGACTGCCAAGGCATCTTCTGCCTTTTTCAAGGCTTCTCGGTAGGTAAAACTGTATTCAACAGAAGAAAGTGGTGTGTAGACATCGTACATCTTGAGGTCTGAAATTCCCAGGATTTTTGAACGAAGGTTAAGATAGCGATGCAAGAGTGGCAAATGCTTGCGAACTGCTGCTACCAAATTGTCATAAACACTCTCTGGAACAAAATTGGCTGCTAGGGCTGCATGACGAGCGCTCTTGTAGTTGCGAACTTTGGCACGGTAGTTTTGCACCTTAACATTGGTTTGCAAGGTTTTGGCATAGGTGTGTTGGAATTGTTGATAAGTCGCATAAAGGGCTTGATAGGCACCACGACGAACCTCACGATTTTTAGACTCCATCAAACGTGTGTAAGTCCCATGAGATAGCTGAACTTCCTTACCATCATCGTCAAGAACATAAGGGAACACAATATCCGCATTGTCCAAAATAGCGAAAGTTTCACTTGCCGAACCAAAGATTTCTCCAGCGCCAGCCAATAATTCTTCTTCACGTTGTGAAAGAACGTGTTCCTTGCCTTGCAAAAGCTTGTCAAAATAGTGTTGATAAATCTGCAATTTTGGCTGAGCTTCTAAAAAGTCAGCATACTGCTTTTCACTGATTTCCATAAATTCAGGTTCATAGAATGAAAAGGCTTGGTCTAGCTGGCTATAGAGAGTCATGGCCTTGGCATAGTACTCTTGGTACTTGGCTTCACGCGTGTCCTGGTCATTCTTCATATGAGCATAAACGTAAAGCTTCTCCATTTGGCGTTCCATTTCAAGAGAAAATTCAGTGATTTCTAGTAAGTTATCCGCACTATCCAAGAGATGACCTTCATACTGGGCTACTGTCTCCAATTGTTCTGTTAAATCTTTTAAGGCTTCTTCCCAAGCCTGGTCAGTTGGGTAAATCGTTGATAGATCCCATGTATCTTTTTCATTTATTTCATGTCTTTGTAATACCATTAGATTCCTCCATCCTTTCTATTCTACCATATTTTTTAAGAAATATTGCTGATAAAAGGCTGGTGGATAGAGCTTTTGCCAATCATTTTGAGGATTTTCTTGATAATAGGTTTGAAAATACTGATAATAGCTGGTCAAATCCTTCTCAATTTGGCAAAAATCACCTACTAGTGGTCGAATTTGTGGATACCATTCTTTTAAGCCATAAGTCAGGAGATTTTCTCCCTTCTGATAGGCTTCTGCTTGTTCTTTCATCCAAAAAGGATTTTGATAATACAGTTGTTGCCGGATATAGCGACAGATGTCCTTGTCTTGGGAAACGGTAAAATGCGATATTTTTTGTTTCTTATAGGGAAGACGTAATATCTCCAGTAGACTACCGTGACCATAGGGAAATTCCTTAATCTGATAATGAAGTTTACCTCGGAGATCTTGGTGAATCAGGTATTTGAGTCTTAAAACTTGCTTTTCACTGTCTAATTCCCAAACATAAAATCCCATATTTTGACTGAAGTATAGAAAACCTTGTTGCAGACGAGTCAAACGATCCTTGAGCCAAAGTTTTTCCCCCAGCAACCACAGTACTTGGTAACCCTGACTACGATAGCCCTCACTTCGCTCTTTAAGAAGTTTTTGCGGCAAGGGACTACACTGAACTTCTAGAGCAAGATGACCATTTACAAATACATCCGCAATCTGTTTAAGCTCTGGAAGAGGGTATTCTAATTGCACCTCTGCCTCTTTTTTCAACCAGTGATAAAGTGATTCTTTATTTGCCAGATGTTCTGGACTTTCATTTTCAGAGGAAAAATTACAGTCTTTTAAGGATTTATGGGAAAAATGGGTCCGGACACTTGGTCCTTGACGCAAACGGAGCTGACCTCCACAAGCTGGGCAGGTGTATTCTTCCTTCTCAAGCTTATCCTCTAACACATTTACCAATTCTCCCATAGTATCTCTCGCAACAAACATGATTCCCTCCTTTTCTATATTATTCGTAAAAAAGAAAAAAGATCAGGAAATTCCTAATCTTCATTCATGTTTATTTGATTTTTTTAGCTAGCATGGTCGCAAAGCGTAGTTGAATACGATTGCCATTCTCATCGCGACGGTGCAAATGACCTGGATTTTCATTGTACTTAACCAATTCCCAGTCCTTGTAATAGTCTGCCAATTCCCCTTCTTTAAAGGTAAATGGGAAGTTCACTGAGCAAGGATAGTCCTCCGTATCCATGGCACAAACGATAAGATTGTAGCCACCAACAGTGGTTTTCTCCTGCATGTTTTTGATAATTGCAGGAATGCGATCTGCTTGCAGAAACATCAAAACCACTGTCGAGACGATGAAATCATACTCTTGACCAATGCTAGCTGAATTGATATCGTAAAGACCAACAGGCATGTCCAGATCTTCCTGCTCAACAATACTTTGCAAGATTTCAAGGGCTAGTTCATTTTGATCCACAGCTGTCACATCAAAACCTTGCTGGGCTAGAAAGAGGGCGTTACGACCTTGACCACAGCCCAAATCCAAGGCTTTCCCTGGTTTTACTGTCTGCATAGCCTCTAAGACCTCTGAATGAACTGGATTGGTATTGTATTTTTTAGGGAAATAATCCTCAGGTTTACAATAAAATTCCAAATACCATTCCACATCATCTGTGGCAGCCTCCACTCGATGCCAAGCTTGAGGTTGTGCCATGGGATTGTCGGCTCCGGCTTCAAAGAGATGCTCAGCTAGAGGCTCACCATCCTCTGTCAATTCAATAAACTTGAGAGTTCCTTTTAAAACAGTAATCTTACCCCAAGTCCCTACCTTGGTATTGTGTTTCTGCTGAACCGCCTCTGGCATGGTTTCTTTCGTCCACAAGGGCATACGTTTATAGGCAACTAGTTTTTCCATTTTCATTCCTCTTTTATCGCTGGTTGACTGCTTTCATCACGCGCGCAATATCGCGATTCTGTTCACGTCGTTTGATAGACTCACGTTTATCATAGTCATGCTTTCCTTTGGCAAGTCCTAAAAGAAGCTTAGCATATCCATCTTTGATATAGACCTTAAGGGGAACCAGGGTCATACCTGTTCCTTTAGTCTCCTGTTCTAATTTTTGGATTTGCTTCTTATGGAGCAGGAGTTTTCGACGACGTTCTGGTTCTTGGTTCCAGATATTGCCCTCTTCGTAAGGAGCGATATGAACATTGCTCAACCAGACTTCTCCATTTTTTACTTGGGCAAAGCCATCCTTGAGATTGATTCGAGCTGCTCGTACACTCTTGATTTCAGTTCCTGTCAGGACCATCCCTGCCTCTATCGTATCTACGATAGTATAGTCGTGGCGCGCCTTTTTATTTTGTGCGACGACCTTTCCCTCGCCCTTTGCCATGCTTGGCTCCTTTCTTAGCTACTTCCTTGTAAAAAGGTTTCTTTCCTTTTTTCTTCTTGTCTTTTTGTGAATGCTTGCGCTTCTCATTTGAGCGTCCTGATTTTCTCTTATCTTCCTTCATATCTGAACGACGATTTGAACCACGTCCTCTGTCTTTGCGACCAGCTTGTTTCAAGCCTTTTTCAATCACATCAAACTCACTTGGGATGTAAGAGAAGTCAATTTCACCCGTCATCTTGTCGGCTCTTTCAACTCGGATACGGATTTGCTGACCTACACGGAAGGTTGTACCCGATTTCTCCCCACGCAGGGTCAAATCACGTTCATTGAAATGATAAAATTCAGGTAGATTCGTGATGTGAATCAAGCCTTCAACTGTGTTCGGCAATTCGACAAAGAGACCAAACTTGACAATGCTGGACACAACCGCATCGTACTCTTCACCCACGTATTCTTCCATATACTCAGCCTTTTTCATGGCTTCGACTTCACGCTCAGCCTCGATAGCACGACGCTCACGGTTGGAAGACTGGGTCGCAATCTCTGGAATCACTTGCTCAAAATGCTCTGCTATTTCCTTAGAACGGCCGTAATCCCGAATCATACGGTGAACAAGAAGGTCTGGATAACGACGAATCGGACTGGTAAAGTGAGTATAATAGTCAGCAGCTAGTCCATAGTGGCCGTGATTGTGCTCCGAATAACGAGCCTGCTGCATAGAGCGAAGAAGCATCATGGACAATACATCTGCATATGGTTCTCCCTCAACAGTACGCATGATGTCTTGAAGAGTCTCCTGACTAATCTCACTGGCAGTCCCGTAAATTTGCAAGCCAAAACTTGAAGCATAATCAATAAACTTCTGAACCTTTTCAGCCTTAGGCTCCTCATGGATACGATAAATGAAAGGCAAATCCAGCTTGCTGAAATGCTCGGCAACTGTTTCGTTGGCCATCAGCATAAAGGACTCAATCATGCGCTCGGCAACACCACGCTGACGAAGAACGATATCAACAGGCTTACCTTGCTTATCCACTAAAATCTTAGCTTCATTGGTATCGAAATTGAGAGCACCACGTTTCATACGCATGTTTTCTAAAGTTTCATGAAGCTTGGCCATGAGTTCGATACTTGGAACAATTTTCTGATATTCTTGTCTCTTTTCCTCATCGCCAGCTAAGATGTCATTGACATCACTATAGGTCATCCGATAGCTTGTCTTGATAACTGTTTGTGTGATAGTGTAGTTGACCACACGACCATGTTTATCAATCTCCATAATAGCAGACTGGGTCAGGCGGTCAACTTGGGGATTGAGGGAACAGATGCCATTTGACAGTCGTTCTGGAAGCATTGGCACCACTCGGTCTGTCACATAGACAGAAGTCGCGCGGTTAAGGGCTTCCTTATCAAGGGCAGAACCCTCGGTCACATAGTAAGAAACATCTGCGATGTGAACACCAAGCTCCAGATTGCCATTTTTCAAGGCCTTGATATGCACCGCATCGTCCAAGTCCTTGGCATCCGCACCGTCAATGGTAAAGGTAATCTCATCTCTCAAATCCAGACGGCCTTCCATATCCTTTTGAGACGGAGCATCAGGCACACTTTCTGCTTCCTTAACAACAGTCTCTGGAAATTCTGAGACAATGTCCATAGACTCCAAAACCTCAAGAACATCAATTCCGACATCCGTTGAATGCCCCACCACATCGAGGACACTAGCGACAAAGAAATCATGTTTCTTGCTTGGGTATTTATCGATAAAGACCTTGAGAACTTCTGTTCCCTCTAGTTTAAGGGCTGGTTTCTTCACATAAATCGGTTGACTGATTTTCTGATTTTTCGAACGGATATAACCGGCATACTTAGGTTTTTCCTGATCTAGAACGATTTGTCCGACAACAGTTGTCAAACTGTGTTCTAAGATATCAATAATTTTGGCTTCGGCAGCTGTTCCCTTGTTGCGGTCAGCGACTTTCTTGATGATGACCTCAACGGTATCACCATCAATAGCATAGTTGACATCGTTTTTTCCTACAAAAAGGTCGTCCTCCTCGCCTTCCATACTAACAAAGCCAAAGCCATTTTTATGGGCATGAAAAATCCCCTTGAGGGTAATCTCATGTTTTTTCTTGACTTCCAAAGTCAGACTTCCATCTTCCTCAAAGCGTATCTGATGCTTTCTTTCCATTAAGGACAAGGTTTTAATCAACTCACGAAAATCCTTGGACCCATCTTTTTCCAAAGCCTGAGCCAAGTCATTGACAGTTACCTTTCCCTTATCTTGTAAATATTCTTTTATTCTATCTTTCATATTTTCTTTCTAGATTTTTTAATTTTCTTTTACTGTAAAACCTTCTTAAACATCCTTTAAAAATAAAAAGAGGCAAAGACCTAGTCCTGCCCATTATTTTCTTATCTACTTGATAATACCGTCAATGCTAAGGCAATGGCTAGCCAGAAAAAGACTAAAATCCCTGTCAAACGCTGCATTACAGCTTCAAAACCGCGTGCTTTACTGCGTTCAAACAAATCACCTGAGCTGGCATCAAATACATTGCTGGATTGGTTTTTGGTTGGTTGCATGAAAATCGCAATCACAATCACAACAGATAATACTAATAAAATGGTTAATAATAGGTTATACATATCAAACTCCTTAAAATCCCTATTATTTTACCATAAAATCTACTTAGATTCAAGATGTAGGGTTACTTTTCTTTCCTTGGGACAATACTTTAAAACCTCAATCTTGTCTGGATGGGTTTTTGAATTTTTACTAGTTAGGTAATTGATACTGCCACAAGAGGAGCATTTGAGATTAATTTTTACTCGCACTAGATTTCCTTTACTTTTAATAATGTTCGAAATTGAAGCAGGTTAAAGAGACAACTAAAGGCAACACAAAGGCTTGTCGCATAAAAGACTGCATGGTAGCCAAATTGACCTGCTACTGCAGAACCTGCCATAGGCCCAACGACACCTCCCAGATAAAAGAATACCTGATTGAAGGCAAAGACCCTCGAAATACCAGCTTTGGGCGTTATCTTGCTGAGAAGGGCATTAACTCCGGGAATCAAGGCACCGGTTCCCAATCCAAAGAGGAAACGATAGAGGCCTAGTTGAAGGGGGCTAGAAGCATTAGCACAGAGAAGATAGATGATAACTGAATAAAACTGGGCTACAACCAAGAGACGATGATTGCCCACCTTGTCACCTAACTTGCCCATGACTCCTGCACTTATCATGCTGGAAAAGCCCATACTGGACACAATCAAACCAGAGACAAAAAGAAGATTCTCTGTTTGGCCTAATTCGCGTACATACAGAGCTAAGATAGGGCCGATTGATTGGGCTGAAAATTGGATGACAAAACTGGTCAGAAAGAGGTTGACCAAGAGATAGGGATATTTAACTGATGTAAATAATTCCTTTGTTGGGATGGCCTTTTCCTTGGCTACTGGTTGAAACTCTTCCTTGATAAAGCAAATAGTCAAAATAGCAGCTAAAAACAGAAAACTACCAACCAGTAAGAAAACCGTACGAATTCCAAATAATTCTGCGATAAAGCCACCAATAAAGGGACCAGTTAGAGTACCTGCAACTACACCTGTAGACAAAGTGCCTAAGGCAGAGCCTGATTTCTCCTTGGGAACCTGACTGGCTATCAAGGCTGTGGCATTAGGAACAAATCCCGCAAATACACCATTTAGTAAACGAAGAAAAATCAACCAATAGATATTTGGCACAAAGGCCAAACCTCCCATAGTGATAGTCATGGCAAGGCCAGCCCGAATCATCATGGGCTTTCGACCGTATTTGTCAGCAAGGATGCCCCAGATAGGAGAGAAAAGTGCTGCAGAAATGGCAGAGACAGAAATAGCTAAACCTGCATAAAAAGCAGCTTGATCACTTCCTACACCTAGATTTTCCACAAAGATGGGCATAAAAGGCACAACCAAAGAAATACTGGCTCCTGTCAGAAAATTACCAAACCAGGCAATGCGCAGATTATCCTTCCAGTTAATCTCTGTCATCTTCGCTACCTCCCTCAAGCAGGGAGAACACCTGAGTAAGAAGCTGGTCCTGATTGCCATTGTTGTTTAAAACATGGCTGGCCAAATCTTTCTTTTTCTCTAAAGGCCACTGGGCTGCCAGACGAAACTCGGCTTCATCTTTGGACAAGCGGTCCCTTTTCATTAAGCGTTCCACTTGGATATCTCGGTCCACATAGACCAACCAAGTCTCATCAAACCAAGAGGCATAGTCTTGTTCAAAAAGCAAGGGAATATCCATGAAGAAAATCTCTTCTGTCTGAGCCAACTGGTCTCTCAACGTAGCTAGTTCCTCACGGATAATCTCTCCTTGAGTTATCCTAGACCATTCTCGCTCTTCAGGATTTGAAAAGATAAGACTAGCTAGGATAGGGCGATTGAGTTCTCCGTTTTCTAATATAATTTCTTGCCCAAAGTGCTGTACTAGAGCCTCAAACAGACGACCACCAGGTTTCTGTAGTTGATGAACAAGAGCGTCGGCATCCACTACTTGAAAGCCTTGCTTTCTTAGAAAATTTGTCACGGTTGACTTACCAGAGGCAATTCCCCCAGTGATTCCAATGATTTTTCCCATCAGCCCCTCCTTTGGCACTGAGGACAAAAGTGAGTTCCTCGTCCGCCTAGTTGGATTTTCTCAATGATGGTACCACAACGTACACATTCTTGACCAGCCTTGTCATAGACTTGGTGAAAATCCTGCATGGTTCCATCTTCTCCAAAGGCATTGGTATAGGTCCGAATGGTGGAACCACCTTTTTCAACAGCCTGTCCCAATACAGCAATGGTCTGGTCATGAATAGCTGTCGCTTTTGCTGCTGTCAAAGTCTGGGAAGGTCTAGCCGGATGAACCTGAGCTCGCCAGAGAACCTCATCAACATAGATATTGCCAAGTCCAGCTACCAAAGTCTGGTCTAGGAGATGGGATTTGATAGGCTTTTTGGACTTGGCTAGGGCAGCTTGAAAGACCTGCACATCAAAGTCTTGTTCGCTTGGTTCAGGACCTAATTTTTTAGAAATAAAGTAAGCGTCTAAAAGGTCCGGAGCCAAGAGTTCCATGGTTCCAAACTTGCGTACATCCTCATAAACAAGCGTGCCACCATCTTCAAACTGAAAAAAAACATGGGCATGCTTGCGTTCAGGTACTTGGTCCGGATAGTAAAAATACTTGCCCTCCATCCGCAAATGGGAAATCAAGACCTTGTCTGTCAGGTAAAAAAGCAAATATTTGCCCCGACGTTCCATTGACTCAATAATCTGACCAGGCACTTCCTTTTGAAATTCGTCCAAATCCGTCTTAATCATCTTGGGATAGCGAATTTCTACACTCGAAATCTTCTTTCCCAAAATCAATTTTTCTAAGCCACGACGAACCGTTTCAACCTCTGGTAATTCAGGCATAAGTCCTCCTTCTGTAAAAACAAGAAGCAGGCATGAGCCCACCTCTACTTAGTATTCTTTTTCATTATAGCCAAAGTCAGCCAAATCTAGCTTTTTATCGCGCCAATTTTTCTTGACCTTGACCCAGGTTTCTAGGAAGACCTTATCTCCTAGCATGAGTTCAATATCACGACGGGCCATGCTACCGATTTTCTTAAGCATAGCGCCACCTTTACCGATGATAATCCCTTTTTGGCTATCTCGCTCGACCATGATGGTTGCACGGATGTGAACCTTGTCTGTCTCTTCATCTCGTTTCATAGAATCCACAACTACTGCAACAGAGTGCGGAATCTCTTCACGAGTTAAGTGCAAGACTTTCTCGCGAACCATTTCTGAAACCAAGAAACGTTCTGGATGGTCTGTGATTTGATCAGACGGGAAATACTGGTAACCTTCGTCCAGATTTTCACTCAAAATATCAACTAAACGTGAGACATTATTTCCCTGAAGAGCTGAGATTGGAACGATTTCCTTAAAGTCCATTTGATTACGAAAATCATCAATCTGAGACAAAAGCTGGTCTGGATGAACCTTATCGATCTTATTCACCACCAAAATCACAGGAACCTTGGCAGCCTTAAGGCGCTCGATAATCATATCATCTCCCTTACCACGCGCTTCATCAGCAGGCACCATAAAAAGAACAGTATCCACTTCACGAAGGGTGCTGTAGGCGGATTCAACCATGAAATCTCCAAGGGCAGTTTTAGGTTTGTGAATCCCTGGTGTGTCGATAAAGACAATTTGCTCCTTATCAGTCGTGTAAATTCCCATAATTTTGTTGCGCGTTGTCTGCGCCTTATCACTCATGATGGCAATCTTTTGCCCCATAACGTGATTTAAAAAGGTTGACTTCCCAACATTGGGACGTCCTAAAATGGCTACAAAGCCTGATTTAAAAGTCATAATTTCCTCTTACTGTTTAAAATAATAAATCCCAGATTCGTGGGAGAAAAATCAATGCGCCTGTTAAGGCTGCGAAAAGAGAGACCACTAATACCGCGCCAGCCGCCATATCCTTGGCATTTTTAGCCAGCATGGAAAAGTGATAGTGACTGGCCAAATCCACCACATTTTCAATAGCAGAGTTAATAATTTCAAAAGCTACTACCAAGAAAATGCTCAATAGGAGAAAGAGCCATTCGATTCGTGACACCTGAAAAACAAAACCTGCAAGAATGACCACTAGAGCCGTCACTGCATGTTTTCGCATATTGCGTTCTTCCTTGATAGCAGTAAAAATTCCTGTAATGGCAAATTCTAAACTGGATATCAGGTCACGATTTTTCCATTTTCGTTTATTGTCTTGTGAGTCCATAGGCTGTCAAAATTTCTTCTTGTAAACCGAACATCTCCGCTTCTTCTTCTGGAGTGTAGTGATCATAGCCGTTGATATGTAAAAAGCCGTGTACTGCCAAGAAACCCATCTCACGCTCAAAGCTGTGGCCATATTCCTCAGCCTGCTCATGAGCCTTATCAATAGAGATGAACAATTCCCCAATATAGGCATCAAACTCAGACATCATCTCTGCCAATTCCGGATTTTCAAGCAAATCCTCTTCGTCAAAGGCAATTTCCAACTCTGGCTTGTATTCAAGGCTGATAACATCTGTCGGACGGTCTGTGTCACGGTACTCCAGATTGAGTTCATGACTACGCTCATTGGTCACAAAGGTAACTGCCATCTCCTTGTCTTCTTTTCCTAATTTTTGGGCTGCAAATTCCAAAATTTCTTGGGTTTGTTGCAACATTTCTTTTGAAACTTGACCAGTTTCATCTACCATTTCAATATACATGTGCTTCTCGTTTCTCTTTACTTGGCTTTATTATACCACATTTCCATGATTTTATTCTACCTTTTTGATATAATACTATGGAATACAATCACAAGGAGAGAACGATGTCATTTGACGGATTTTTTTTACACCACATGGTTGAGGAATTGCGAAGAGAGTTAGTGAACGGTCGCATCCAGAAAATCAATCAACCTTTTGAACAAGAGTTGGTCTTGCAAATCCGCAGCAATCGCCAAAGCCATCGCCTGCTCCTTTCTGCCCATCCAGTTTTTGGACGCATTCAGCTGACCCAAACGACTTTTGAAAATCCATCCCAACCTTCTACCTTTATCATGGTTTTAAGAAAATATTTGCAGGGTGCCCTGATTGAGTCGATTGAGCAAGTGGAAAATGACCGTATTGTGGAAATGACAGTTTCCAATAAAAACGAGATTGGAGACCATATCCAGGCTACCTTGATTATCGAAATTATGGGGAAACACAGTAATATTCTACTGGTTGATAAAAGCAGTCATAAAATCCTCGAAGTTATCAAACACGTCGGCTTTTCACAAAATAGCTACCGTACCTTACTTCCTGGATCGACCTATATCGCTCCGCCAAGTACGGAATCTCTCAATCCTTTTACAATCAAGGACGAGAAACTCTTTGAAATCCTGCAAACACAGGAAACGACAGCTAAAAATCTTCAAAGCCTCTTTCAAGGTCTGGGACGTGATACGGCAAATGAATTGGAAAAGATTCTGGTTAGTGATAAACTAGCCACTTTCCGAAACTTTTTCCATCAAGAAACCAAGCCATTCTTGACTGAGACTTCCTTCAGTCCAGTTCCTTTTGCAAATCAAGTGGAAGAGCCTTTTGCCAACCTTTCGGATTTGTTGGACACCTACTATAAGGACAAGGCTGAGCGCGACCGTGTCAAACAGCAAGCCAGCGAACTGATTCGTCGTGTTGAAAATGAACTTCAGAAAAATCGACATAAGCTAAAAAAACAAGAAAAAGAGTTACTAGCGACAGACAATGCTGAAGAATTTCGCCAAAAAGGGGAATTGCTAACAACCTTCCTCCATCAAGTGCCTAACGACCAAGACAAGGTTATCCTAGACAACTACTATACCAACCTACCTATCACGATTGCGCTTGATAAGGCCTTGACTCCCAACCAGAATGCCCAACGCTATTTTAAACGGTATCAGAAACTCAAAGAAGCTGTCAAATACTTGACTGATCTGATTGAAGAAACAAAGGCAACCATTCTCTATCTGGAAAGTGTGGAAACTGTTCTCAACCAAGCTGGGCTGGAAGAAATCGCTGAAATTCGTGAAGAATTGATTCAAACTGGCTTTATCCGTAGAAGACAACGGGAGAAAATCCAGAAACGCAAAAAACCAGAACAATATCTAGCAAGCGATGGCAAAACCATCATCTATGTTGGCCGAAACAACCTGCAAAATGAGGAGCTAACCTTTAAAATGGCCCGCAAGGAGGAACTTTGGTTCCATGCCAAGGATATTCCTGGAAGCCATGTTGTCATCTCAGGAAATCTAGACCCATCTGATGAAGTCAAGACAGACGCGGCAGAGCTAGCTGCCTACTTCTCTCAAGGTCGCCTGTCAAATCTGGTGCAGGTGGATATGATTGAAGTCAAGAAACTCAACAAACCAACTGGTGGCAAACCCGGCTTTGTCACTTACACAGGACAAAAGACCCTCCGCGTCACACCAGACCCAGAAAAAATTGCATCCATGAAAAAATCCTGATTTTACTTGAAATCAGGATTTTTAACTTACTATTCACTCAAATCATATTCATACTCAATGAAAATCAAAGAGCAAACTAGGAAGCTAGCCGCAGGTTGCTCAAAGCACTGCTTTGAGGTTGTAGATAAGACTGACAAAGTCAGTCACATACATCATCCAAAGCGACGCTGACGTGGTTTGAAGAGATTTTCGAAGAGTATTAACATACTATTCACTCAAATCATATCCAATTATAGGACTAATCTTTACCACCTAGCTTCTCATTGATTTTCATCATCACACTAGCAATTTTTTCACCCCAATAAGGGTCTGACGCATATTCCACATTCATACCAGACGCCTTGTTTCCAAGGAAAGTTCTGCCCCTATCGATATAATTTTCCTTAATCCACTTGGTTGCTCCTAAAATACCTTTATCCACATCATCAAATGTCTTGGCAGAAAGGTACGGGGTCGTATCATAGGCTGTAATTCCAAAGAAATTATTCTTATCTTTGGCAATCTTACTTCTTCCCCAGTCGCTTTCTAAGGCACTATGAGCAAGGAGATAGAGGGCATTGATATGGTAATGTTCTTCGGCTTCCTTAAAGGTAGCTCCCTTATTTTCCAGGAGGCTATTATTAATATTTAGCAGACTAAATACCTTATCCAAGTCTTCAGCACTATAGTTTGTAGCCTCTGTCAAATCTTTAAAAAGGAAGGGATTTTCAAGGTTAAAACCATCAAAATGCAACCCATCTGCCGAATAATATTTCTTGCCTACTTCCATATCAGAAAGATGAGCAGCTACTGGGATACTAGCATTCTGAGCCACATAGTGATAAAAACGGTGTCCATCACTCTCATAATAAGGGATAAAATCCTTGCTGGCATCTAGTGCTTGTAAATCTTCTGTTTTCATATAGCCTGACAAACCAGAAATAGTAATAGCCAGGCGCTTGTCATCACTTTTTCTATCCTTATCTAGCCAGACAACACTACCTTGCGATATATAGGACAGCTTTTCACCATCTGCATTATAAATATTTGCTGTGACAGGCACTACTTGATAATAAGCAGCATTTTCGTTTGTTGCTTTTTCTACAAGCCACTTTCCATCGCTTCCTAGCTGATGACCATCAATAGTCTCATTTTTTGCCATGTAACCACCAGATTTGAAGTAGTACCAGGCTTGACTATGAGAATCATAGACCCATTCTTTCTCAGCCATTTTGCCATCAGATTTTAGATAAAACCATGACTCCTTATCCAAAATCCATTCATTGGCTGCCATATAGCCACCGGATTTTAGATAATAATAGTGACCATTTTCGAAAATCCATTCTTTATCAGCATGATTTCCAGTTTCTTTAATGTAAAACCAAGATTGGTATTGTTTGTCAAAAAGCCAACCTTGCTGTACTTTAGCGCCACTAGCACTCACATAAGCCTGTTCAATCCACTGACTTGTCAGTAAATAACCACCGGATTTGAAATAATAGTCCTTGCCCTTAATTTGGAGCCATTCTTTCTCTGCGTGTTGTCCATCTGCTTTGATATAAAACCAAGCGTCGTATTGAGAATCATAGACCCAGTCTTCTATTACTTTGGCACCTGTTGCACCAACATAGGAAGTTCCTACCCACGCATTTCTTTTCATCTTTCCATCTTGGTCAAGATAATAGAGGACTCCCTTGTCTTCTATCCATTCTGACTTGGCCATATAGCCACCAGATTTGAGGTAAAAATAGTCGTCACCTTGCTTTAGCCATTCATTTTCAGCATAGTTGGCATCTTCTTTTATATAAAACCAAGATTGATAGTGAGCATCAAAAATCCACTCATTAGCTGCTTGACTCCCATCTGCTTTCAGGTATTGTTTTCCTTGCCAAGTACCATCACTAGCCATTGCACTCTCTGGTCTGGCTAAGAAAAATAGCAGAGCTAAAAAAACAAATCTCAATTTCTTCATAAACTTTCTTCCTCTGTTCTTTCCATTTTATTGTATCAAAATTCTCTATAATCAATATTACAAACTGATGAAAAATCAAGAACAGATTGATTGCAGTTTATCTCAGAGACTCTTTTACTTCCTTGCGGAGATTTTCCAGACTACTAATGCCGTATTTGTCCATAACCTTTGGTAGATTTTCGATGATATCAGGACAGGCATAAGGATTGGTAAAGTTGGCTGTTCCAACTCCGATAGCAGAGGCTCCAGCCAGGTACATTTCTAGGGCAGTTTCTGCCGAATCCACTCCTCCCATTCCAATAATAGGCAGGTCTGTTGTTTGGGCTACTTGGCGGATGAGTTTGAGGGCTACTGGAAAGACTGCTGGACCAGACATTCCACCTGTTCCATTGGCCAAGATTGGTTTTCTGGTTTTTAGGTCAAAGCGCATACCAACTAGAGTATTGATCATGGTCAAGCCACTTGCCCCCGCATCTTCTGCAGCTTTTGCGACTGTGACAATATCCGTCACACTAGGAGTCAGTTTGACATAAACTGGCACATCAGAGGCTTCCACAGCCGCTTTCACCACATCATAAGCTAAATCTGGATCTTGACCAATCAAAAGACCGTGATTACAGTGGTCAACATTGGGGCAAGAAATATTGAGCTCAATAGCCTTTACATTAGCTGCCTTGGAAATTCCTCGAGAAACAGCAGCATACTCTTGTTTTGAAAAACCAGCTACATTGGCAATAATAGGAAGATTTGGATATTCTCTTTCCAGCCAAGTTAGCTTTTCGGCCAAAACAACTTCCAAACCCGGATTTTGCAAACCGATTGCATTGAGCATACCAGCGGGAGTTTCTGCCACCCTTGGAGTTGGATTGCCAAAACGTGGTTCAAGTGTTGTCGCCTTGATCATAATAGAACCTAAAAGGTCTAAATCATAGTACTTGGCATACTCTTGTCCAAAACCAAAACAGCCTGATGCTGGAATGATCGGATTTTTCAAATCCAAACCAGGTAGAGAAACTTGTAAACGATTTGTAGTCATGATTTTCTCCTTATAATACAACAGTTCCTGTTCGGAAAACAGGACCATCTTCACAGACGCGTTGGCTGACCGTCTCGCTTTCTGGCACTTTTAGGACACAGGCATAGCAAGCCCCCATCCCACAAGCCATACGAGATTCCAGAGATAGATAGGCTCTTGGGTGGTCATAAAAGTTTTGATTGATATACTTCATCATGCCAGGCGCCCCACATGAATAAACAGCATCAAACTGACTGTCTAAGTCATTGATGACAACAGACACATTTCCTTTAATGCCATATGAACCATCATCTGTCGTTACAAAAACCTGACCATATTGGGCCAATTCCTTTTCAAGGATAACAGCATCCTTGTTAGCAAAACCAAGGACTGTCACTACTTTCACACCACGCGCATGTAATTCCTTGGCCACCTCAAGCAAAGGAGGTACACCAATCCCACCTCCAACTAAGAGAACCTGGCTCTGCTCATCTAGGTCAGACAAGTCAAAACCATTTCCCTGAGGACCCATCACATCAAGAGTATCTCCCTGACTTAAGGTTGAAAAAATAGCTGTCCCAGTTCCCTCAATCCGATAAATAAGATGACACTGCTTATTTGCCTTATCAATAGACGAAATTGAAATAGGACGACGCAAAAGATGGGCATCATCAGGCACACGCAGATGAAGGAATTGGCCTGCTCGCATAGCTTCAACCATTTCCCCTTCTAGGACTAATTCAAAGATTGCTGGCGCGATTTCCTCCTGTGCTACCACCTTCATGGTTTCCAAACGAATTGCACCCAAACGTTTCTTACATGTGGGATTCATGACTTCTCCTCCTTAAATTTTAAGGGGACCAGATAAAGAAAAGACCTTGCTAGTGCAAGGCCTCAGTTAAAATTGTACAACAGAAGAGAGCACACTCAAAAAGTCTCCTCTAGAAAATTGTACTATTCTTTTATCTGACACCTTGTGAGTCTCTCTGGACTCCCCTTAAAGGTTAAATTTTTACTAGTATACTCTTTCAGCTAAAAAAAGTCAAGTAGAAAACGAACATTCTACTTAACCTCACGAGATTATTTTTCACGAATGACTTCGACCTTGTAGCCATCAGGGTCTTTGACAAAGTAATAGTTAGGCGCAGTTCCTGGTAGGCCATTTGGCTCAGTAACTTCATAACCTTTGGCACTGTGCTCTTGATGAAGCGCCTCAAGATCAGGTGTACTTAGGGCGATATGGGCAAATCCATCTCCAACCACATAAGGACCATGATCGTAGTTATAAGTCAACTCCAACTCATAGTCATCACCCTCAAGACCTAGATAGACAATCGTGAAGGCATGGTCTGGAAAATCTCTGCGACGCAATTCTTTAAATCCAAAAGCATCTTGATAAAATGCGATTGATTTTTCAAGATTTTCTACTCGCAAGCAAGTATGTAGCATTTTTGAAGCCATATTTTTCTCCTTTATTTTTAAAAAGACTGGGACAATCCTGTTCCAGTCTTATCTGTTATTATTTACCAAGTTTTGCTTTAGCTGCATCTGCAAGAGCTGTGAAAGCTGCTGCATCGTTAACAGCCAAGTCAGCAAGCATTTTACGGTTAACTTCGATCTCAGCCAATTTCAAACCATGCATCAATTGTGAGTATGAAAGTCCGTTCATACGAGCTGCCGCGTTGATACGAGTGATCCACAATTTGCGGAAGTCACGTTTTTTCTGACGACGGTCACGGTATGCATAGTAGTAAGAGTTCATTACTTGTTCTTTTGCAGTACGGAACAAGATGTGTTTAGCTCCATAGTAACCTTTTGCTAATTTAAGAATACGTTTACGACGTTTACGTGATACAACGCCACCTTTAACACGTGCCATGTTTTATTTCCTCCAAATATTTCCTAGAATTGTTTACTTACAGTCAAGCTATTATTTCAAGCGAGTAAGCATTGCTTTGATACGTTTGTAATCTCCTGAATGCACCATAGATGCTTTACGAAGATGACGACGTTGTTTCTTAGTTTTTCCGTGGAAACGGTGAGAAGTGTAAGCACGGAAACGTTTAAGTCCACCAGAACCTGTACGTTTGAAACGTTTAGCTGATGCGCGGTGTGTTTTTTGTTTTGGCATGATTTTTTCTCCTTTATTTAACTTTCTGACAATTATTTTTTGTCAGTCGCTGGCGCCAATTGCATGAACATTTGACGTCCATCCATTTTAGCACGTTGTTCGATGATGGCAATATCTTGAGTTGCTTCAGCAAACTCGGCTAAAACTTTTGCACCAATCTCTTTATGGGTAATCATACGACCCTTAAAGCGAATAGATACCTTAACTTTATTTCCTTTTTCAAGGAATTTGCGTGCATTGCGAAGTTTTGTATCAAAGTCACCCTTGTCAATAGTTGGACTTAGACGAACTTCTTTCACAGTAACAACACTTTGTTTTTTACGTTGTTCTTTTTGCTTCTTCTGGTACTCAAATTTGAACTTACCGTAGTCCATAATTTTTGCAACAGGCGGTTTGGCTTGGGGTTGAATCAATACTAGGTCAACATTAGCGTTATCAGCCAAAGCTTGCGCTTCACTGAGTGGCTTAATGCCTAGCTGTTCTCCTTCAAGACCAATCAAGCGAACTTCACGTACACGAATCTCATCATTGATGAATAAGTCTTGCTTTGCTATGGTTTTCACCTCTTTTGTTTTATTAGAGAAAAACAATAGCGGACTCGTAAATATACAAGCCCGCACGTTATGATAGCGTTTCTTAGAAACTTTTCATCCGTAGGGCCAGGCAACTTAATGTCACAAGGCGAGAAGCTCTCACTTCTGCTTTTCTCAACTTTTATATGATACCAAGTTTTCTAGCTCTTGTCAAGATAAAAAGTTATTTTTTTGAAAAGTTTCTGCTCATTAACCAACCGTTTCGATTTTCCAACTATTCCACCCCTTAAAGCGTATAGCTCCTTGCTGGTCAGTTCGGTAAACTTTGCTATTGATAGTTTCCAGTCGTATCAAAGTTTCCTGATGGGGGAGTTTCGTTCGATTATTCTTTCCAACTGAAATGAGAGTGAACTCTGGTTTGAGTTTTTCTAGAAAGGCTGAACTTAATGATTTTTTAGAGCCATGTTGGCTAGCTTTCAAAACATCCACTTCTAGGTCAGGATATTGCTTCAGCATGTCCTTCTCTCCTTTCTCCTCCAAATTTCCTGTGAAAAGAAAGTTTTTATCCAAGAGCTTTCCATACAAAACCAGGGAATCTTCATGATCTCCATCTCCAATTTTCCTTGGAGATAGGACTTCTAACTGACTTCCGAAAATTAGCACATTTTCCCCTTCTGCCACACTACGCACCTTGGTTTTAGTAGCCTGTAGTTCTGCCACAAATTCCTTCTGTTTCAAACTGCCTTTGGACACTAAAATTTCACCTACATGGAAAGCATTGGTCACCTCCAACAAATCTCCAACATGTTCCTTGTTCGTATTTGTCAAAATCAGCTGGTCAATCTTGGCTACTCCTCTATTTTTGAGATAGGGTATCAAGGTTCGCTGGGCATTGCTGGTTGTCGCCTTTTCTTGCCATTTTTCAATTTTCTTATCAGACTCTGCCTTACCTCCCACATCTATGAGAATGGTCTTACCAGTTACATCCCGTAAGAAAATACTTTCGCCTTGCCCCACATCCAGCATGGTGATTTCATTTTCCAGTGGATACTTGGTCAGGAGAAAGAGCCCTGTAATCAATAAGCTCAATACCGTTAGCCTTTTAATGTTTTTCCTCAAATCATAAACTAAAGCCAAGGAAATTAACAATAAAATTAAAAGCCATGCATTGGGTTGTCCAAAGACTAGAGGCCTACTTGCCACCTGCGATACCAGGCGAATAATGCCCTCTAACCATTCAAAAATAAAATTAAGCTGAATGACTGGATAGAGAAAGGAAAGGGCAAATAAGATAGACAAGAGCGGTAAGAAGACCAAGTCAAATAGAAAAGAAAAGACAAAGGTCAAAAGAATGGACCAAGGCTGAAATTCTGCAAAATAGAAGGATAAAATAGGTAGTATGCCCAAGGAAATGACTAGACTTTCTCTAGCAATAGCCTTAAGCCCCTCATCTTCTTTGCTAGTCATAGTCAAGATAAAAGCATAAGCACATGACAAAACTCCTCCTGCAGTCAGGAAAAAGTTGGGCATGATAATAAAGAGGACAAGAACCGTCAAGGCAAAATTATCCAAGCCCTTAACACCATGTTGAGCCAGTAACTTTTGCAAGAGACTGCGAATGACCGAAGCTGAAAATCCTGTCAGACCTGCATAGATAAGGGAAAAGGGATAGGTCAGCCATTCCAACTTTTCTTGGGTCAAGCCCAATCGCAAGAGAAGTTTCTTAAATCCATCCATGAAAAAGCCTACCTGCATGCCCGACAAGGCAAATAGGTGGATAATTCCTAGACTAGAATAAAGCTCATTCATCTCCTCAAAGTCTGTATCCAGATGTCCTAATAGAAGCCCCGTCATGTAATTGCGCATAGGATCTGGAAAATGCGTCTTAATCCAAACTACAGCCTTTCGACGTAAACTGGACAGGTTTTCACCTATATCCCAACTGCCAACCTTTTGAAGTGACTGGATTTTTTTGATATTGAGAGTCTGGTAAATTCCCTGAGTCTTCAGATAAGCTTGGTAGTCAAAGCCACCAAAATTTCTCTGCCCTTCTGGCTCCGAAAGCTTCCCTTCTAGTTCTATATTATAAAGGTCTGTCAAGGTTTGAAATTGCTCTTTCTCCTCCTCTGTCTGGAGTTTATAATAAACTTGAAAAATACTTCCATCAGACTTGCCACGAAAGGATAGACTGTCACCATTAACCTTAATAGTATCAGGCAAAATCCGTACCCTTTCAACAGAATCCGCCAAATTTTGACTCGCTTGACTCTGTTGCCAATTTTGAAACAGAAACCAGAAACCAAAGATTCCACAAATCACTAGAACTCTGCCTGCTGATTTCCAAGGAAATTGAATAAAGAGACAAACTAGCAGAAAAACAAAGCCTAGCAGTGCGAGATAGGACGCTCCAAAAATGGCGTAGTAAAGCCAGAGTAATAAAAAGCTCAGATAGATTAGGGGGATAGGGAAATTCTTAATCCACTGTGACATAGTCTTTTAACTTTTCTATGGTCTTAGCGCCAATACCAGAGACCTTCTTTAATTCATCTACTGACTTGAATTTGCCATTTGTCTCACGATGATCGATAATATCCTGGGCTCGTTTTCCTCCCAAGCCTTTGACCTTCTTGAGTTCTTCCAGACTAGCTTTATTTAGGTTGACCTTCTTATCTTTACTTGTCGAAGGAGGCGTTCCAGAGGCAGTCTGCTGACTAGCCGCTTCTTCTCCCTTAGTTGGAACATAGACAAGAGCCTCGTCACTGACTTTCTGAGCGAGATTGAGCGACTTACTATCTGCATCCTCTGTCAATCCACCAGCTTTCTGAACGGCATCATGAACCCGACTACCTACTGGCAAATCATAAATCCCTGGCGATTTAACAGCACCTTTGACATCTACCGTAATCAAATCTTGTTCAAGAGATTCGTCCTTTTCTTCCTTCTTGACTTCTTTTTCAGACGATGAATCCTTTGAAACAGCTGCAACTTCAGCCTGTAAATTTGTTTCTGTGACGGATTTTTGTGTAGATGGTTTTAGCAAGAAAAATCCGCCCAAGGCCAAACCCAAACCAGCACAGATGACAATGATTTTATACTCTTTGATTTTCTCGATAATTGCTTCCATATTTTCTCCTCTCTTAGATTATTCGTAAGAGGAAGAAAAAACAGCTGAAAAATATTTTCAACTGCTTACTTATTTGCAAAATAGTCTTCCTTAGTCAAGACATAATGAACCCTTGTGATAATTCGACCTGGTTCTTTATTATCCATTCTGGCATAGGGTTCTTCGTGGGAAAAGCGCATACCTGATTTCTCCATGACCTTTCCTGATGCGGGATTGTCTTTGTCATGAAGGGCGGTCAACTTGTTCATTCCAATCTTCTCAAAAGCCAGCTCAATCACGGCCCGATTTGCTTCTGTCGTCAATCCTTGATTCCAATACTTTTTATTGATAATGTAGCCAATAGCTGCTTTTTTGAGAATGTGGTCAATCTTGTGCAAGTCAATGGTTCCAATAAACTGGCCAGTGCTTTTTAGTTCGATTCCCCACCGTCCCAAGGGACTAGCCAAGTAAAACTGAGCGATGTTGTTCTTGGTTTCTTCTAAGCTTTGATTTGTTGGAAAAGTGTAACGCGTATTTTCTCTGTCCGAGGCATACTCAAACATTTCTTCCGCATCATCCAAGGTTACAGGTCTAAGCAATAAACGCTCTGTTTCCACTATTAGATACTGAGCTAGTTTTAAAAAGATTGATTCCATACTTCTCCTCCATTTAAAAATATTTTCTACCAGTCTAGCATAAAAAAGAAGTGATAACAAATTTTTCTTGCTTTTTAAAGCGGTTTCATATAGAATAAAATCATCACCTTATTTTATAGATAATTGTGATAAATCATTTACAGCCCGTCAATAGAAAGGGAGTTTTTCTCTATGTTAATCGGAATTCCAAAAGAAATTAAGAATAATGAAAACCGTGTCGCCCTCACACCTGCTGGTGTCCACAGCTTAGTCGGTCGTGGTCATCGCGTCCTTATCGAAACAAATGCTGGTCTCGGTTCTGGCTTTACTGATGCTGACTATCAAAAGCAAGGAGCTGAGATTGTCGCTACTGCTAGTGAAGCTTGGGCCGCAGAGTTAGTCGTGAAAGTAAAAGAACCATTAGCTTCTGAATATGGGTACTTGCGTGACGACCTGCTTCTCTTTACCTACTTACACATGGCCGCAGCGCCTGAATTAGCAGATGCTATGCTAGTAGCAAAAACAACAGGGATTGCCTATGAAACTGTCCGTGATTCCCAAGGTCAGTTACCACTCCTCGTACCTATGAGTGAGGTTGCAGGCCGTATGGCAGTCCAAATCGGTGCTCATTTCCTAACTAAGCAAGCAGGAGGTTCTGGCGTTCTACTGGGTGGTGTACCGGGTGTACCTAAAGGGAAAGTAACCATCATCGGTGGCGGTGTCGTAGGGACCCATGCTGCCCGCATCGCTTTAGGATTGGGAGCGCAAGTGACCATCCTTGATATTAGTGCTAAACGTCTCTCCGTTTTAGAGGAGGTCTTTGGTCATCAAATTCAAACCCTTATGTCCAATTCGCTCAACATCGAAGCCAGTGTGAGAGATGCGGATGTGGTGATCGGAGCGGTTCTCATCCCAGGTGCCAAAGCACCAAAATTGGTGACAGATGAGATGGTCAAGCAAATGCGTCCAGGCTCTGTCATTGTGGACGTTGCCGTTGACCAAGGTGGCGTTATCGAAACGGCTGACCGTGTGACCACGCACGATGAGCCTGTTTATGAAAAACACGGTGTTCTCCACTATGCCGTTGCTAATATTCCTGGTGCGGTTGCTCGCACTTCAACCATCGCCCTAACCAATGTCACTCTTCCTTATATCGAAGCTTTGGCTGGCAAAGGATTCGCACAAGCAATTGCTGAAGATGAGGGCTTGCGTCAAGGTGTGACCACTTATCAAGGTTACTTAACTAGCCTACCAGTTGCTCAAGGACTCGATAAAAAACATACTCCAATTGATGAACTAGTATAAAAATCTAATTATCAGATAAAAGAAAGAGCAATTCCACCTGAACTGCTCTTTTTTGCTATTCTGTTTCTTCTTGGACTTCTTCACGCTCTTCATTTTTAACTGGAGCTGGTTCATAAGCTCGGATAATCTGAGCGACAACTGGATGGCGAACCACATCCTTAGCTGAAAAATGAACAAAGTCAATCTGGTGAATGTTCTTGAGCTTTTCTTGGGCATCAATCAAACCGGACTTGACGTTACGCGGAAGATCAATCTGACTGATATCTCCATTGACAATCATCTTAGAATTAAAGCCTAAACGAGTCAAAAACATCTTCATCTGCATGATAGTCGTATTTTGCGCCTCATCAAGAATGACAAAGGCATCATCCAAGGTTCGTCCACGCATGTAGGCAAGAGGTGCAATCTCGATAATTTCACGTTCCATGAGACGAGTTGTTTGGTCTTTGCCCAGAATCTGATACAAGGCATCATAAACAGGTCGAAGGTAAGGATCTACCTTCTCCTTAAGATCACCCGGAAGAAATCCAAGACTCTCACCAGCTTCCACTGCTGGACGAGTTAGGATAATTCGCTTGACCTGCCCGCGTTTAAGGGCTGTCACTGCCAAGGTAACTGCAAGAAAGGTCTTCCCAGTCCCTGCAGGTCCGATTCCAAAGGTCACATCATGCTGTTTGACACTGTCCACATAAAGTTTTTGACCCAAGGTTTTGACACGGATAGGCTTCCCAGTATTATCCTTGATGATTTCTTCTTCGTAAAGGGCGACAAACTTGTCGATTTCATCGTTTTTGACCATGCTAATTGCAGTCACCACATCTGGCGTCCCAACCGTCATCCCACGATTCACCAAAACCATCAAGGCTTGGACAACCTGACGGGCTTCCTCACATGCAGCTTCTTCTCCCAAAACCTGCACAATCTCCGTACGAGCATGAATCACAACATCAAGCTCTTCTTCCATCAAACGAAGATGGCGTTCATTGGAACCAAAAAGATGAAACAGGTCATCTGGATGACTCAGTTGAATGTCTATTGAATGTTCCTTCAAATAAAGAACCTCTCTAATCCTTTTATTTCTTTTTATTATAACAAAGGGGTGGAGAAATTACTAGCCCAAACCCAGTGAATAAATGCTAGTGTTCTAAGTATTCTTGCCAGATAGCGTCAAAGTCTCCTAGGTTAAAAGAGAAACTGGCATGCTCCTCCAAAAAGCGACTCACCTCATCAAAATCATCTGTGTGTTTTGGAAAGGCTGATTCTTCAAAAGCTAGGTCTGCCAAAATGGCTTTAGGGCTGTTACTTTTAGGATTGCGCTCAGTCATGAGCCAAGTGTAAAATGATTTTCTCATAAATCTCCCTAAATCAACTCTGTCCCAAACTGGTCTTGCTTGATTTTACCAGCCTTCATTAAGCCACCTAAAGCTTTCTTGAACTGACCTTTAGAAATGCCAAAGGTTGCCTTGATGTCGTCTGGAGATGACTTATCATTTAAGGTCATGAAACCGCCATTGCTTTCCAAGTAAGTCAAAATCATCTGAGCATCATTTTCCAACATTTCAAAAGAACGTGGTTTGAGGGAGAGGTTCAACGTGCGGTCCACTTCACGGAAACCAATGACACGCGCATCTAGAACTTGTCCCAAACGTGGCTCTGCGTAACGCTCGCTAGGATGGATAAAACCAAGCATGTTATTTTCTGGCAGATAGACAAAGGTCCCTGACAGCTTGAGACGGTAAACAATGGCTGGCCAGTTTTGATTCTGCATGTTGTTGTAGGCAGGACGAGCCAGACGTTGGAAATCTTCTTGATAAGCCAAGAGTCCCCAGATACGGTCTTTCTTGTCCACTTCAAGACGGATGTAGAGTTGGTCGCCCTTCTTAGGCCAAAGTTCCTTAAGCTCAGGGAGGATATCGAGTGACACAACGATTTCCTTGTCAGGAAGGCCTGTATCCACAAAGACACCCAAGTCTTTACGAACTTCCGTTACAGTTCCCCAACCAAATTGGTCCTGAGTGGCAGTCACTTCTATGGTTGTCAGGCGGAGTTTTTGCTTCATATCCGTGTAGGCAAAACCTTTGACCGTATCCCCTACTGTATGTTGACCTTCTTCCTTAGCAAGAGCATAGGTTTGACCATCCTTTTGCACAAAGTAAAAACGGTCGTTTTCATCGATGATGAGTCCAACGATAAAACTTGCAAGATTTGTATTCATATTTCCTTCTTTCGAATAAAACTCAGCCAGCAATGCCAACTGAGTTTTTCTGTTTATTTTTAGACTTCCAAAAGTTCTTTCTCTTTGTTAGCAGTCATGTCGTCGATGTGTTTAACAGCATCGTCTGTTACTTTTTGAATGTCTTTTTCAAGAGTCTTCAATTCGTCTTCAGTGATTTCTTTTGCTTTTTCTTGTTTCTTAGCTTCATCCATAGCATCGCGACGGATATTGCGGACAGCCACTTTAGCATTTTCTCCGACCTTCTTCACTTCTTTAGCAAGGTCACGACGAGTTTCTTCTGTAAGAGCAGGGATAACCAAGCGAATCACAGAACCGTCGTTAGCTGGTGTGATTCCAAGATCAGAAGCGTTCAAAGCACGTTCGATGTCTTTCAATGAAGACTTGTCAAATGGTGTTACCAACAAAACACGCGCTTCTGGAATCGTAATTGAAGCGATTTGGTTAAGAGGAGTTTCGACTCCATAGTATTCTACATGTACACGGTCAAGCAAGCTTGCATTGGCACGGCCAGCACGGATACCACCAAATTCACGAGCAAGTGATTGGTGAGACTGGGTCATTCTCTCTTTAGCTTTTTCAATAATTGCGTTAGCCATAATCTTTCTTATTCCTTTTCTTAGATATTATTTGAAACTGTTGTTCCGATATTTTCACCAAATACGACACGTTTGATGTTGCCTGGTTGGTTCATGTTGAAGACAACCAAGTCAATGTCGTTGTCCATAGAGAGGGTTGAAGCTGTTGAGTCCATGATACGAAGACCTTTATTGATAACATCACGGTGAGTCAATTCTTCAAATTTAACAGCTGTCTTGTCCTTCTTAGGATCGGCATTGTAAACACCATCTACGCCATTTTTAGCCATAAGGATAGCATCCGCTTCGATTTCAGCTGCACGAAGGGCCGCTGTTGTATCTGTTGAGAAGTAAGGTGAACCAATTCCGGCACCAAAGATAACGATACGGCCTTTTTCAAGGTGACGAAGGGCACGTCCACGGACATAAGGCTCTGCCACTTGTTGCATAGCAATAGCTGTTTGCACACGTGTATCAACCCCAACTTGTTGCAATGAATCTGCCATCACAAGAGCATTCATAACAGTCCCAAGCATTCCTGTGTAATCTGCCTGAACGCGGTCCATACCTGCTTCTGCTGCAGGTTCTCCACGCCAGAGATTTCCTCCACCAATAACAAGGGCAATTTCGATACCTAAGCTATGAACTTCTTGAATCTCTTTTGCGATTGTTTGAACTGTTTGGATATCAATCCCTACGCCACGTTCACCGGCAAGGGCTTCACCTGATAACTTGATTAAAATACGTTTATACTTGGGATTCGCCATTTTCACTCTCCTTTTTTTATCCTACCTATTTTATCACAATTTCTAAGATTTTTATAGTATCATGAGCAATTCTTTCAAAAAAATTAGACTGTTAAAAATTCCTCTAAGTCGCTAAGAGCACGCTCTGCAATTTTTTCATAACGAGCCTTCTTATCACGGATACGCTCGCCTTCCAACTCCTTGATAATTCCGAAATTGACATTCATCGGTTGGAAATGTTTGCTGTCAGCATGGGTGATGTAATGAGCTAAGCTTCCAATCGCTGTTGTCTCTGGGAAAATAGCCTCGCTTTCTCCCTTGAAAAGACGAGCCGCGTTAATTCCCGCAACTAATCCTGACGCTGCGGACTCAACATAGCCTTCCACACCCGTCATCTGACCAGCAAAGAAGAGATTTGGTTGTTTCTTAGAACGGTAGGTCTGTTCAAGAAGATTTGGTGAATCCATGTAAGAATTGCGGTGCATAACACCATAACGAACAAACTCAGCATTTTCAAGACCTGGAATCATTTGGAAGACACGCTTTTGTTCTCCCCATTTGAGGTGGGTCTGGAAACCAACGATATTGTAGAGGCTACCAGCCGCATTGTCCTGACGCAGCTGAACCACCGCATAAGGTGTTTTGAATTCTCCATCACGAGGTCCTGTGTAGTCGTCTGGATACTCAAGACCCACTGGTTTCATAGGGCCATAAAGCATAGTTTTAATGCCACGTTTAGCCATGACTTCGATAGGCATACAACCTTCAAAATACTTTTCTTTTTCGAAAGAATTGAGCGGTGCTTCTTCCGCATTGACCAAGGCTTCATGGAAATCCATAAATTCTTGCTTGGTCATTGGCGCATTGAGGTAGGCCGCTTCTCCCTTATCATAACGAGACTTGAGATAGACTTTGCTCATATCGATGGTGTTGACGTCGATAATAGGCGCTGCCGCATCGTAGAAATAGAAACCATCGCCATCATTAAGGGCATGAATTTTTTCAGCCAAGGCATCACTTGTCAAAGGACCAGTCGCCACAACTGTAATAACATTTGTCGGCAATTCTGTAATTTCATCACGCACCACTTCAATCAAGGGGTGGTTGGCCACTTTTTCGGTCACCATTTGGGAGAAAACATCACGGTCCACCGCAAGAGCTCCTCCTGCAGGAACACGGGTTGCTTCAGCAGATTCTAAGATAACAGAACCCAAGCGACGCATTTCTTCCTTGAGGAGACCCACTGCATTTGTCAAAGCATCTCCACGAAGAGAATTAGAACAAACCAATTCAGCAAAATTGTCTGTTTTGTGCTGGGGTGTTGACTTGACACCACGCATTTCATAGAGTTTAACTGGAATACCACGTTCTGCGATTTGGTAAGCAGCTTCAGACCCTGCCAAACCTGCTCCGATAACATTGATATAAGATTGAGACACGACACTAATACCTCTTTGGGTGGAAACTAAGTCCAAATAAAAACAAGCTACTAGACTATTTGACACCCACAAATCTTTCTAAATTCATACTTGGTCCATTATACCAAAAAACTAAGTAAAAAGACAGACAGGAGAATTCCTGAATGTCTTTCAAAAATTATTCTTTATTGAAACTGAATATCTTCCAACCCAGTTTTCTTTCATATTTTATACTAAAACGTACTTCAGTATTCTTAGGTAATTTTTCAATTTCAACTATTTGAGCAAGTACGTATTGAAAATCAGAATCAGTCCAATTGTCAATATCCTCATCAGTTAATTGAAGGTTTTGTTTTCGTACCTCTTTTATATCAATGTCTATGTCAATACCAAAGGTAGAACGATTGTCAGCAACCCTTTTCAAAAGTAGATCACGATTACGAACAAGCGTCTCTTCATCAAGATTGTTGACTCTACTTGGGTCTAGGTCCTCAATTAAGGGAGTAAGTTCTTCTACATCTGTCTTCAGAATTGCCTCCCTCTTTTCTTGTTCTTCAAGACGAGTTTTAGGGTTGCCACTATATTCTTCTTTTGGAACTAAAGAGTAATAGGATTTAAAAGATTCCAATTCAATTGAATTTTTAATATAAAGCTTCTTAAGCTGATTATCTTTTAAATATGTAGAAGTCAAACTATCACTTTGAAGTATCTTATTATAAGCTTCCTCAAGTCGGTCATAGTTATCATCTTCAGCAACATACTCCATTTCTAAACGATAGACTGTTTTTTGGGAAAAACCAAAGAAAATTTTCTTTTCAACTTCTTTAAGTCGCGGATTGTATCTAAGGACTGGAGTCTTCTCAACATAATCTTTTTCAAAATCCACATAGACATCTACAAATTTTTTATTTCCTTTAATGTAAAATGGAAATCCGTAGTATCCAAAGGTATCAGCAGTCGAGTATCCTTCTGCTTCTAACCCTGCAGCTTCTACTACGGAACGAATGTTTGAAATAGATGTTTTAGCTAAATCACGATCGACTCTGTTGTTACATGCTGACAAAATAAATAAGGTGAGAATAGGCAACAGTAGGCCAATTACTTTCTTCATCGCTTTGCTTTTCATTTCTCCTCCAAATAAGCAATCTTAGCAAAATGTTTATGATTGTTATTTCTATTTCGGGAAGAAGGCAAACTTCCCTGTTTAGTCATTTTCTTGGTTTTCTTCCCAGTCGTGATAGGCAGCGTAGAGTTGACTTTTATTCCACTGGTAAATCTTAGCGACTTCCTTGATAGCTTGATTTTTCTTCATACCATGTTGGATGCGGGCTTGGATTTCTGAAAACAAGTCCTCCTCGTCCTTTTCTTCCATATCCTGACTGGCACCTTCAACGATGAGAAGGCATTCTCCCTTAAGTGGCGTTTCGGAGATGCTTTCCAGCAATTCAGAGATCTTTCCTCTTTGGTATTCTTCATAAATTTTAGTCAATTCCCTAACCAAAACGACCGAGCGGTCGCCATAAACTGCTAACATATTTTCCAAAGTATCTGCCACACGATGGGGAGATTCATAGAAAATCTGAGTTTCAGGATAATCTTTTTTTGAGTCGAAAAATTGCTTTTGCTGGCCTGATTTTCTCGGTAAAAAGCCGTAAAAGATATGTGGTTGTGGCGCTAGACCGCTAGCAATCAAGGCAGAAATCCCTGCAGAGGCTCCTGGAACTGTGACAACTGCAATCTCTTCCTCAATAGCTGCCTTAACCAAATCATGACCAGGGTCTGAGATGCTAGGCAGACCCGCGTCGGATACCTGAGCAATACTTTGCCCTGCTTTCAGGAAACCAATCAAATCAGGAATCTTTTCCTTGGCATTGTGCTCATGAAAACTGATTTGCTTGGTAGAAATGTCAAAATGCTTGAGCAATAGACCTGTATTGCGTGTGTCCTCAGCAGCAATCCAGTCCACTTCTTTCAAGGTCTGGATTGCTCGAAAGGTTATATCGTCTAGATTGCCAATCGGCGTTGCCACTAGGTACAGCTTGCCATAGGGAGACTGCCCCTTAAAACTTTTTTGAATCTGCATGCTTACTCCCTGTATAACAACTCATCACAGAACATACATTCTTCGTCCTGTTCTCGACGTTGTCCATAAAAATCATTACAAACGTGAAATCCATCACGGTAAATGCGACGGACACTTTCACGAACATGCTTAGCCTTGACAGGAGCGTCTGCTTCCACCTCACCCAAGCGTTCTCGCAACTTACTATTTTCCAAGCGAAGAGCTGTATTTTCTTCTACCAAGCTCTTGAGATTTTTCTTGATGGCTTCCACATCGGCCAAGGTTACCAATAACTGTTGGGAAAAATCGTCCAGCGCGTCAAATAATTCTTTTTTGTCCATAAAACAGCCCTTTCCTTTCTTTATCATTCATTTTTGAGTTTATATTTCTTTCAAGACCAGATATTCCATAGCATTTTGAAAGCTGACATTAGCCTGCCACATTTTTCTAGCTTCTAGCAAATCTTGTAGAATCACTCTTACTCTTGCTTGTAAGATATCTTGTCCACAGAGGACTTCAAAAATCCGTAAAACCTGATCTTGTTTTTCCTTATCATCTGCCAAGCTAGCTAGTTTGGCAACTTGCAAATAACTTTCTTTTTTCTTAGCCACTAACCAAGTTAGCAGGCGTTCACTTTCATCGACCAAGGTCCAAAAATTTGCCTGATGTGCCAACTTTTCTGCTTCAGCTCGTGATTGACTAAACTGAGCTAAAAGGATCGCCTTTTTCTTAACCAGTCCCATTTGTTCTAAGAGCAAAATGAGCTTTTCTTCTTGTTTTTTAAAGTGAAAAATTTGCGTCCGACTGCGGATTGTTGGTAAGATCTTTTCCTCATCGCTGGTCAAGAAGAAGATATAAACCTCACTCTGGGGTTCTTCGATGACCTTGAGCAGAGAATTGGCTGCATTAGGATGCATTTTCTCAGCTTGCTCAATGATAAAGACCTGTTGCTGACTTTCAATCCCTGCTTGGGAAAACTGACCCACCAATTCCCGAATGCGTTCTGTCTTGATGACCTGATTGACTGGTTTAATCAAAGTGACATCGGGAAATTCTCCCAGTTCAATCAGCTTACAATTTCGGCATTTCTCACATGGTAAAACACCTACTTTATCTGTACAAAAAAGGCTCTTAGCCAAAAACTGCGCCATTTCCAAGCTTCCAAAGAAACCTGAAAAGAGGTAGGCATGATTGAGCTGGTCTTGTTCTAGGATACGGACAAAGTGGTCAAACTGATCTGGCTGCCAGGCCTTTAGTTGATCTTGTTTCATTTAGCTAATCCCATTCTATCAAACAAGACAGCCTTTGTGGTTTCCACAACCTCCTCCAATGGAAGACTCGCATCAATCTTGACAATGCGATTTCCTTCTTTTTCCAGGAGAGAAAGATAGCCTTTACGGACTTTTTTATGCAAGTCCAAACCTTCCAAGTCCAAACGATTGACCTCACGATTGCTATTAGCAGCAATGCGAGCCAGTCCTTCTTCCACCTCGATATCAAAATAGAGTGTCAAATCGGGTTTAAGGCCATCTGTCGCAAACTGATTGAGCCAATCAATGGCGTCAATATCTAAGCCACGACCAAATCCCTGATAGGCAACGGAACTATCGATGAAGCGGTCCATAATGACCAACTTACCAGCTTCAAGGGCAGGGAGAACTTTTTCCACCAAGTGCTGTCTGCGACTGGCGATATAGAGTAAAAGCTCTGTTTTAGCATCCATCTGAGTATGACTTGGATCCAAAATCACTTCCCGAATCTTCTCCCCAATCAAGACTCCGCCAGGTTCACGGGTCGTCAGCACCTCTACCCCTTTTTCCTCTAAAATTGGTAGCAGAGCCTCTAAAACACTGGTCTTTCCTGCTCCCTCTGGTCCCTCAAGAGAGACTAAAAATCCTTTTGACATGTCTAACTCATTTCTTTTTTACTACTTCTATTCTATCAAAAAAATGTGGGTTTGTGACAATCTTTTTGTCTTCTCATTTCAACCACCATAAAAGAGGCAGATAAAACTACCTCTTATTTACCTAATTCTTGTGTTCGTTTGTAGGCTTGACCAACTGCATCCATGACCGTTCCTCGAAAAGCATGCGCTTCTAAGCTCGCTACACCAGCGATAGTGGAACCTCCTGGGCTACAAACTTGGTCTTTCAAGACCCCAGGATGCTCTTGGCTTTCTAGGACCAATTGCCCAGCTCCTACCACAGTTTGAGCCGCCATTTTCAATGCCGTTTCTCGTGGCAATCCCGTCTGAACACCTGCATCTGCCAAGGCTTCGATAAAGAGATAGACAAAAGCCGGTCCACAGCCTGCAAGACCTGTCGCTGCGTCGATTAAGCCTTCTCCTAGTTCAACCAAGAGACCAGCCTTAGTTAAAAGCTGACAAAATAGCTCACTGTCCTCAGCCCTGCAATTAGAAGACAAGGCATAACTAATCACTCCTTGTCCGATAGAAGCAGGGGTATTTGGCATCATACGAATAATTCGGTGTTGACTTGGAAGAAGACTAGCCAGTTTTTCCAAAGTCAATCCAGCTGCCATGGAAATCAAAAGAAGACTTTCTCTTTTTTCAAGGATGGTCTGGTATTGAGAAAGCAGTTCAGAAAACTGAGCAGGCTTAACTCCTAGAAAAATCACATCTGCTTCTGCAAAGATTTCTTCATTGCTGGAAGCCTGACCACCAAAGTCTGCAATGAAAGCATCTACCTTGGCTTGACTACGATTGGCAAGAAGAATGTCATCACACGTCTTAGCCTGCAAAACAGCCTTGGCCAAGCTAGCACCCATATTCCCCAAACCGATAAATCCAATCTTCATCTCTTACTCCCTTATCTGTCCGTCACCAGTAACCACATACTTGTAGCTAGTCAACTCCTTCAAGCCCATTGGACCACGCGCGTGCAATTTCTGAGTAGAAATCCCCATTTCACAACCAAGACCAAATTGGCCACCATCTGTGAAACGAGTTGAGGCATTGACATAAACCGCTGCAGAGTCCACTTGATCTGTAAAGTAAGCTGCAGCTTCAGCATTTTCAGTCACAATGGCATCCGAATGATGAGTACTGTGTGCTTCAATATGCTCGATTGCTTCCTCAAGACTTGAAACTACTTTAACAGCTAGGACATAGTCTAAAAACTCGGTGTCAAAGTCTTGTGCTTCAGCTGCGTGACCTGAAACAAACTGACTTGCTGTGCTATCTACACGGAATTGAATTGGTTCCAGACCAGCTTCTTTTCGATTCGCAACCAGTACTTGCTCCAAGCGAGGAAGGAAGCTTGCTGCCTTGTCTTCATGAACCAGCAGAACCTCCATGGCATTACATACAGAAGGACGACTGGTTTTGGCATTGTTGATGATAGACAGCGCCTTGTCTTCGTCTGCATCCTTGTCCACATAAACATGGACAATCCCAGTTCCTGTCTCAATAACAGGTACGATAGCATTTTCAACCACGGCATTGATCAAACCAGCCCCTCCACGAGGAATGAGAAGATCTAAATAGCCCTTGGCCTTCATCATAGCATAGCTACTTTCTCGGCTGGTATCTTCCACTAGTTGAATCACATCTGGATGAATGGTAGTTGTTTCCAAGCCCTTCTTCAAGGCTGTGACAATGGCATGGGCCGTTTGATAGGCATCCTTACCACTACGAAGAACAACCGCATTTCCACTTTTAAGAGCCAAAGCAGCCGCATCAGACGTCACATTTGGACGGCTTTCATAGATAATACCGATGACCCCCATAGCTACACGTTTTTTGGTGATAACCAAACCATTTTCAAGCTGACTTGTTTCTAAAACTTCACCGATTGGATCTGGTAAAGCAACCACTTCACGAATCCCAGTTGCCATCGCTTCTATACGACCTGCATCCAAATAAAGACGATCTAGCATCACATCTGAGATTTTACCCTTAGCAGCTTCCATATCAATGGCATTGGCTGCTAAAATCTCCTCAGTAGCAGCCACTAAGTGGTCAGCCATGGCTAGCAGGGCTTGGTTTTTCACGACTTCACTAGCTGTGTTGATCGATTTTTTAACAGCCTGTACCTGTTCAAATTGTTCTTGTGTACTTACCATAGTTTACCTCTAAAATTCTGTAAAGAGTAGTTGGATTTCAGGAGTAATGGAAATCCAGTCATCACGGTGAATCAAGACACCCTTGGCTTTTTGAGAACGCAACATATCCTCCAAAGCAGATGCTCCAAATTGCACGCGTCCTTTTCCAAGTGATTTTCCACTTTCCTTGTCACATACTGTCACGATATCACCATAAGAAAAAGCTCCTTCTGCGTCAACAATACCAGATAAAAGAAGACTCTTGCCATGTTGAGAGAGAGCTTCTGCAGCCCCTTTATCAACCCAAATAGAACCTTGGCTCTGAGCATAAAAGGCCAGCCATTGTTTCTGAGTACGAAGTCCCTTCTCTTGCGCAACAAAGTAGGAACCATTCTTGGTCTCCTCAGCCGCTTCAATCATGGCATCTGTCTTCAAGGATGAGCAGATATAAACAGGAACTCCTGATTCTGTCGCAATAGTTGCAGCCTTGATTTTTGTTAGCATGCCCCCAGTTCCGTTTGACGAACCAGCTCCACCGGCCATATCGATAATCTCACGGTTGATTGTCTCGATTCGCTCCAAGTGTTTGGCTGTTGGATCTGAATTAGGATTTCCAGTATATAGACCGTCTACGTCTGTCAAGAGGACCAAAAGGTCTGCTTGGACCATGGCTGCTACCTGAGCACTTAGAGTATCATTGTCCCCAACCTTGAGCTCATCAATAACGACACTGTCATTCTCGTTGATGATAGGAATCGCTCCACGGCTAAGTAGAACTGACAAAGCCTGATGGGCATTTTTATAACGGCGCTTATCCACAAAGTCATCCTGGGTCAGCAAGATTTGTGCAGAAACGATTTGGCGCAAGAGAAGATTGGTCGTGTATTCTTCCAACAAAAGCCCTTGCCCTACCGCTGCTGAAGCCTGTTTATCAGCAATCTTAGTCGGACGCTTTTTAAATCCTAAGGCACCAAAACCTGCAGCAATGGCACCCGACGACACCAAAATCAATTCATGACCAGCTTCGTGCAACATAGCCAACTGCTGGGTAATAGCCTTTACCTTACTACGTGATAAACTTCCATCCTCATTTGTCAGAGAAGAAGTCCCCACCTTAAAGACAATCCGTTTGTATTTCATAGTCTCACTCCGATTCTTCATATTTATCCATTATAACATGAATGGCAGGAAATAGAAAAGAGTTGATAGGAAAAAGAAGGCCCTAAAACCTTCTTTTTTACTACTGTTCTGATTCCGATTTGTTTGCACTCGTTTCAGAGCTTTGTGAAGTTGAGGAAGTCAAATCCTGACTAGTTGAAGAACTTGTAATACTTTCGTGTTGACTCGTTTCTTTATTTTCAAGATCTTTTTTCACTACTTCACTAGATTCTTTTATTTCTGAATTACTTGTGACTTTAGTTGTAACAGATTTCTCTACCGGAACATCCACTAACCAGGCACCACTTGAATCAACAGTATAACCTTCTGGTGTCTTACCATTCACAAGTAATTGACCATTTTCTTTTAAGAAGTACCATTTATCCTTGTCTTTGATCCAACCCACAGCTCGTGAACCGTCTGTCTTGTAGAAATACCAATCATTTGCCTTTTTAAGCCAGCCTTGCTTCATAGCTCCTGATTCTTCTAGATAGTAATGATGACCAGAAACTTCTATCTCGCCTGTCTTCATGATACCAGTAGAATCCATATAGTACCAGATTTCTTTATCTTTTACCCAACCCGTTTTCATTTCTCCTGATTGAGCAAAGTAATACCATTGCCCCTTATATTGAAGCCAATCTGTCTTCATAGAGCCATCGTTTGATAAATAATAGGACTGACCTCCAGTATTTATCCAACCAATTTCCATCTGATTTTCTTTGTTGAAATAATACCAGCTTCCATCGATTTTTTTCCAATTTTTAGCAGAAGCGCCAGAGTCTGTCAAATAGAACCAACGATTGTTCCATTTTTTCCATTGATTCTGTAACAAGATACCCGTTTGATTGAAGTAATACCATTCACCCTTGATTTCATTCCAACCTACTGCATATTCTCCTGTAGAATCAGGTGCTTGATACCACCAATTCCCATATGCACTCTTATGCCAACCAGCTTGAAAACTTGGAATCGGCTTGTAGGAAGTTGAAATATTGACAAAACCGTCTTTTTGAATATCAAAAACTGTTGCATCATAGTCTTTGCTGGCTGCGTTGATTCTCTCAATTCCTCGTTCTTTAAGCCAATTGACATACTCACTATCAACACCATTTTTCCAAGGTAAACTATCCGAAGTTTGAACAATCAAACTCGGACTCAAATTTTTAATAAAATCCTTGGTATTTGATTTGTTGGTATCATGGTGATGATTAAACTTCATCAAATCAACTTTTCCAATGAGAGGACCATACTTGTCTTCTGCTCCATGAACATTATCTAAGTCGCCCCCAAGGTAAATTTTCTTACCATTGACTTTTACCACGCTAATCAAAGAATTAGAATTATCATCCCAAATTTTCTTTAATTCACCTGATGAATCAGTTTCATTTTCATAGTTATAGAGTTGAATATCCATGTCTCCAAACTGAAAATGAGCATCCCCTTGTGTGATATTTTGAATAACTGAAACACCTTTTTCAGCAGCAGTCTGTAAAACCTTATCATAGCCATACAGATTATCCCATAGACGTTCAGAATTAGTAATACGATTATCACTATATTTTTTAAGATAAACTCGGTCAACTGGATAGGTAGACAGTAATTCATCAACATTTCCAATATGGTCACTGTGAGTATGAGTGACTAAAATAAAATCAAGTTTTTGAACACCCAATTCCTTCAAACGACGAAAGACACGGTCTGTTAGAACATGCTTATAAGATGTTTCAATTCCTTCTCTCCACGGATAACGAGAATCACTTCCATCTGGGAAATCATAATCTTCTCCTGTATCAATCATGGCAAAATGTCCATTGCTTTCAAGAATAATCGCATCACTGCCACCTTCTTGAACATTGATAAAGTGAATTTTATTTCCTGAACTTTCTTGAGCTTGAACATCTCCATACCATGACAAACCTAAAAAAGCGCCTGCAAGTGCTAAACTAGTTAATTTCTTTTTCATTCTTACTTCCTCAATCTCTCTAAAGTTTCCTTAAAAATCTCTGGGATATCTGCTGTAAATTCCATGGTCTCACCTGTTCTCGGATGAGTAAAACCTAAAGTCTTGGCATGAAGAAATTGTCCACGTCCTTTCAAAGTCTTGCGAGGACCATAGACTTCATCACCAGCGACTGGATGGCCGATATAAGCCATGTGAACACGGATTTGATGGGTGCGGCCTGTTTCCAGCTGCAGCTCCACTAAGCTATAATCACCAAAGCGTTCCAAAACGTGGAAACGGGTCACTGCAGGTTTCCCTTTAGCAGTCACAGCCTGTTTCTTACGGTCTTTTTCACTACGGCCAATCGGAGCTTCAATGACACCACGATCATTAGGCAGATTTCCATGAACAATCGCCCAATATTTGCGGAGAGACTTTTTATCCTTGAGTTCTTGGGCAAGTGCTAGATGCGCCTCATCGTTTTTAGCAATCATGAGAAGGCCTGACGTATCCTTATCAATACGGTGAACAATTCCTGGACGCAGAACCCCATTGATACCCGACAAATCCTTAATATGGTACATAAGGGCATTTACCAGAGTTCCACTAGTATGACCAGCACTCGGATGCACAACCATCCCCTGAGGTTTGTTAACAACTGCCACATCCTCATCTTGGTAGATGATTTCTAGCGGAAGATTCTCAGCTACATACTCTAAAACCTCTGGTTCTGGCACATGGTAAGTGACGACATCGCCCTCTTGAACTGTGTATTTAGCTTTCTTGACTTGGCCATTGACCAAGACCTGGCCTGATTTGATTTGTTCATTCGCGAGACTGCGTGATAATTCTGTCAAATCCGACAAAGCCTTATCCAAACGCAGGCCACCACTTTCAATTTTAATTTCCATTTATTTCCTCTTTTAACATTGCAATCAATAAAATAATCACTCCGACCGTCAGATAGCTATCTGCCACATTGAAAATTGCAAAATTGATAAAGTCAAGGTGGAACATATCCACAACAAAGCCCTGACTGATCCTGTCAATAAAGTTTCCAAGACCACCTGCGATTATCAAAGTCAAGCCCAAGACCATCCAGAATGAGTCCTCCATGTGTTTATGCAGATACCAAATGGCACCTACCACGACAACCAGAGTAATGACAGCGAATAACAACTGCTGATCTTGTAAGATAGAAAAGGCTGCCCCTCGATTTTGCAGGTAGGTCAAGCTAACAAAATTGGGAATCCAAGAACGCACTTCACCCAGTGGAATCTGCTGGACGATATAGGATTTAACCAACTGATCCAGCCCAATCAAAAGCAGTACAATGACTGCCACTATTCCTCTTTTTTTCATGATTTCCTCTTCTGATCAAAATATTCTTGCATGACTTCTACGAAAAGAGTCCCAGCTTGACAAAGCTCTACTTCTTCACGTTTAACATAGACCATGCGATTATCCAATTTATCCTTGAGACGAATAACTGTAATACCATTAACACTGTCACTATCTAAAAATCCAGAACCTGTCGCATAGGCGTCCGTCCGCTCCAAAATACCATTCAAGGTAGCACGGTCTGTCACATTAAACATCTGTGAACTAGCACTGGTATCGACAAAGTTCTCTGAATAATAAAGGTACTCGTCTTTCTCTTGAGTGAAACGAACCGTTGGTAGATCCGCTAAATCCTCCATGACCAATTCCTCTTTCTGAGCCAAAGGATGCCCCTCACGAAGATAAATATGGGTATGGAAGGGAATCAATTCAATGACCTCAAGGCCTAACTTTTCAACCCTTTGCATGATCCCTTTTTTATTTTGATTGTTAAGGTAGATAATCCCAATCTCACTGTGCCCCTGAGCTACTTCATCAAGTATTTGAACTGTAGTAGACTCAAAAATACGGAAATTTTTGTAATCAGGATAGCGCTCTGAAAAGGCAGTAATGGTTGGTGGCAAGAAGTCATAGTGCTGACTGGCAATGGAAAATTCATCCTTTTCTTCCTCAGGATTGGCATACTGATTTTGAAAAATATCAAATCCTTTAACCAATTCTTGCGCTTTTTCATAGAATTCCATACCACGACGGGTCAAGAAAGTCCCTGAGCTGGTCCGACGGAAAATCTTAAAACCCAACTCTTTTTCCAAATCACGAACAGAAATGGACAAACTGGGCTGACTGACATACATCTTCTCAGCAGCTTCACGAAAAGTACCGCTATTCGCAATAGCCACAACGTAGCGTAATTGTTGAATGTTCATCTTCTACCCCCAACTTCTTTATCTTTTCATTATACCATATTTTAGAAGTTTTCCATCGAAGAAAAATAATGTCACTCATAAAATTCATCTACACTAAGAATGAAAAAATCATGGGTAGCAAAACAAAAAAGCAGGCTCTCCGAAAACTCGGAAAGCCTTATTTAATGCTACTTCTAGCTTCCTCGCCTTTAGATTTCAAGGCTCGGAATAAAAAGGTTCACTGGACCTTTTTATTTTGCGATTGGGTAAACAGAAACTTGTTTTTTATCGCGTCCTTTACGTTCAAAGCGTACTACGCCTTCAACTTTAGCGAACAAAGTATCGTCTCCACCACGTCCAACGTTCACACCTGGGTAAATGTGTGTACCACGTTGACGGTAAAGGATTGATCCACCTGTTACTGTTTGTCCGTCAGCTGCTTTAGCTCCAAGACGTTTTGCTTGTGAATCACGTCCGTTTGATGTAGAACCTCCACCTTTTTTGTGGGCGAAAAGTTGCAAGTTGTTAAGAGTCATTTTTAACATAATGTTTTCCTCCGTGTTAGTTTTCTGTGATAACTCTGGTTTGGACGAACTCAGAAGAGTTCTCCGATAAGTTTGCCATACCTAAGAAAAATGATTCAAAGAATAACTGGGTCATTTCTCTCTGGTGTGAAGGAAGATCTTTTGGAATTTCAACCATCAGATAGCCACCTTCATCTTCGTTTAATTCTAGGATTGGTTCATAGCCTGCAAATTTCTCAATAGAATTGATAAAGTTAATGGCAAGCGTAGAAACCGATGCACACACGACATCTAAGCCGTATTCGCCACTCTCGGCGTGTCCAGTAATTTCTGCACTCCTCAGCTCGCCATCTTCGGCTCTCTCAAAGACTGCCTGTATCATGTGTTCTCCTTAAAATTAAGCGTTGATTGCGTTGATGACAACTTTTGTATATGGTTGACGGTGACCTTGTTTACGGTGGCTACCTTTTTTAGGTTTGTACTTGTAAGTAACAACTTTCTTTTGTTTTCCTTGTTTTTCAACAGTTCCAACTACAGTAGCTCCAGCAACAAGTGGAGTTCCGACAACAGTGTTTTCACCACCAACAAGAACAACTTCGTTAAAAGTAACTTCTTGACCAGCTTCAACGTTCAATTTTTCAACGTAAACTGCTTGACCAACTTCAACTTTAACTTGTTTTCCGCCAGTTTTGATAATTGCGTATGTGCTCATTATGCACCTCCTATGATTTTTATGGGTTTCCCCGATTTTTTGTGAAGACTCGCCTAGCATCGTGGGACGAACCACTTAAACTTGAATAATCAAACAACGATGTTCGTGCGGTTGCACAGGATCGTGCATAGTCAACTCTTCAAGTATAGCATATCTCCTATTTTCTTACAAGTAATAACACCTAAAATCAAGCTTTTTCTTTTACTTTTTTCTGCCAAGATGCAAAAAGCATGCTGAGGTAAAAAATACTCATCATAATAGGAACACCAAGGATGGTCTTTTCATGATAGAAAATCGTCAAATAGGCTGAAAAGACAACGCCAAGGACAAAACTACTAAGCAGGCTAACAAATATGAATCCTTCACGCAAAAAAGGTGTGTGCTTGGTTCGGAAATAATCTCCAAAAGCCAGCATGGTCCGCTTGATATTCCCTGTCATAAAAGCGTTATTATAGGCAATACCCGACACTTCTCCAAAAGCAGTTGTCACCAATCCCATACAGAAGGCCAAGGGAGGTACTAGATAGATATTATCTACAGTCTGCGGCACAAAACCAATAATGATTGATAAGATTGCTAAAGGAAGCAATGACAAAATTGGCTTTTTCACAATTCTCAATTTTTCCTTATAAATTGTTAATAGAAAGACCCCCATCATAAAAGCTAACAAGGTGAGAACCTTGTCCCTAACATCTGAAACATTATTTTGAATTAATTCTACTGAAAGAAAGACGACATTCCCAGTTTGTCCAGCTACAAGAGTATTCCCTCGCAAAATAAACGTATAGGCATCTACATAACCTGCACAAAAAGTCAAAAAAAGCGCTAGCCTCTTAGACTGACGTGATATTTTTCTTATAGGTAATAACCTCATTTTCCCTCCCATTTCATTTACTCATCTCATTATTGTACCACTTTCTTTGGAAAAGACCTAGTAGCTTATTTGAAATTTTTTCCCCTCTGTTGGATAGTCCTGTCTATCTATGTTATAATGAAAGAAGGATTTGAAATTGGAAAAGGAGTAACTATGCTTAAATTAGGTGTCATCGGAACAGGGGCTATCAGCCACCACTTCATAGAAGCAGCCCATTCCAGTGGAGAATACAAGCTGGTCGCAGTCTATTCTAGAAAACTAAAAACTGCGACTACCTTTGCTTCTTGCTATCAGAATATCCAACTCTTTGATCAGTTAGAAGACTTCTTCAAGAGCTCCTTTGATGTGGTCTATATTGCCAGTCCAAATTCCTTACATTTTGCTCAGGCAAAAGCTGCCTTGTCTGCAGGTAAACACGTCATTCTTGAAAAACCAGCTGTCACTCAGCCACAAGAATGGCTAGATTTGAGACATACAGCTGAGAAAAATCACTGTTTTATATTCGAAGCAGCTCGCAATTACCATGAAAAAGCTTTTATAACTATCAAAAACTTTTTAGCAGACAAGCAAATTTTAGGGGCAGATTTCAACTATGCCAAGTATTCTTCCAAAATGCCTAACTTGTTGGCTGGACAGATACCAAATGTCTTTTCAGATCGTTTTGCTGGTGGAGCGCTTATGGATTTGGGGATTTATCCTCTCTACGCTGCCGTTCGTCTCTTTGGAAAGGCTCAGGACGCAACCTATCAGGGGCAACAGCTTGACAATAGCATTGACCTAAATGGTGACGGAATCCTCTTCTACCCAGACTTTCAAGTTCACATCAAGGCTGGAAAAAACATCACTTCCAATCTCCCTTGCGAGATTTATACGACAGATGGTACCTTGACCCTCAACACCATCGAACATGTCAGCTCAGCTATTTTTACCGACCATCAAGGCAATCAAGTCCAACTCCCTATCCAACAGACTCCTCATACGATGACTGAGGAAGTCGCTGCATTTGCACACATGATCCAGCAACCAGATCTGAATCTCTACCAAATTTGGCTGGAAGATGCAAGTTCAGTTCATGAGCTACTATATACTATGCGCCAGACTGCTGGCATTAGATTTGAGGCAGAAAAATGAAAACCAAACTACCGACTGAATGGCAAGAACTGAGTGACCAACTCGATTTCCAAGAATTCACTCCCATTCAAACCCAACTATTTGAGCCCCTTCTTGCTGGAGAAAACCTCCTAGGAGTGAGCCCTACAGGAACTGGTAAGACCCTAGCTTACCTTCTACCAAGTCTTCTCAGACTACAAAAGAAAAAAGCCCAACAACTCTTGATTCTAGCACCAAATACTGAGCTTGCTGGACAGATTTTTGAAGTGTGTAAAACATGGGCTGAAGCTATGGGCTTAACTGCCCAACTCTTCTTATCAGGTTCGAGTCAGAAGCGCCAAATTGAACGTCTTAAAAAAGGACCAGAAATTCTGATTGGAACACCTGGCCGTATCTTTGAGTTGATTAAATTGAAAAAAATCAAGATGATGAATGTGGAAACCATCATCCTGGATGAATTCGACCAATTGCTAGATGATTCTCAGATACACTTTGTCGAGAAAATTACTCACTACGCACCTCGTGACCACCAACTTGTCTATATGAGTGCGACAACCAAGTTTGACCAAAAGAAGATTGCGCCTAACACACGTACCATTGATCTCTCTGACCAAAAATTGGACAACATCCAGCACTTCTACATGCAGGTAGATCAACGTCACCGAGTGGATATGCTACGAAAACTGGCTCATGTAGAGGATTTCCGAGGTCTTGTCTTCTTTAACAGCCTATCAGACCTTGGAAGTGCAGAAGAAAAACTACAGTATCGGGATATCTTGGCTGTTTCCCTCGCTAGTGATGTCAATGTCAAGTTCAGAAAAGTCATCTTAGAAAAGTTTAAAGACAAGCAACTAACCCTACTTCTCGCAACAGACCTTCTGGCTCGTGGAATTGATATCGATAGCCTCGAATGTGTCGTAAACTTTGATGTTCCTAGAGATAGCGAAACCTACACTCACCGTGCTGGCCGTACTGGTCGTATGGGCAAGGAAGGTTACGTTATCACTCTCGTCACTCATCCAGAAGAAATCAAAAAACTTAAGAAGTTTGCAAGTGTACGAGAAATTGTCCTAAAAAATCAAGAACTCTATGTAAAATAAAGCCCTCATTGAGGCTGGGCAAAAAGTCTTTAAAATCAAAAACGCATAATATCAGGTATTGAACCTTGATATTATGCGTTTTATTGTGGGAAATTTTACTTCATTTTCTCCTAAAATTGAGTTTTTATCTAGCCTCTTTTTTGTAAAACTACATAAGATTCGTAGTAAAAAAACTCTCCAACTATTTTATTATACCATATAAATTAATAAATAAATAGACTTGTTTTTTTATTTTTTTGACGTATACTAATAATAGAAAACGCTTAAAATTAAATAAAAGGAGATTTTATGAGGAAAGTAAATAAGGACATTTTATTCTTAACCGGAATCATAGTTTTATGTTTTGGTTTTTTATTATTTCACATCAACCCCTATTATGCTGGACCCGATGAGACACTGAAAGGAAGAATAAATTTATTCTTTTGGCAGCTATATTGGAGACCTATAGGAACTCTCAGTATCCTTTCGGGTTGCATTATGACTTTCAAAGGATTGAAAAAATAATCTTTTGATCATGAAGAATAGACATTTTTTTATGATTAAATTGAAATTATTGTTTTTCTCTGTTCTATCAAATCTATTTTTCTTAGTCACAACATCTACGGTTTTTGCTGATGTCTATCCTTGCACAAATTATGAAATTGTATCTAATCGTGTTGTAAAAGATATCAACACAGGAGAGTTATTGTCATTTTATACGACTGAACTTAGAGACGCCTATTTAGAGTCTAAATCTACGTATCAGACTCGTTCTAATGCAACTGGTGTTGCAGACTATAGAACTAGCTCCTCTCACTCTTATAAGAGCAGCGCTACATCAGGATCTCTAAGTTCAACTGCTTATGGTGGAAAAGCTGGAGCTACCCTAACTTTAAGTGCAGCTGTTAGCTTTTCTGCTCCTGAGTCTGGATTTTGACTTAGTTTAAATCACTCAGTATCCCATAACGTACCACCCTACACTTATGGTTACATCAGGCTAAAAGCATCTTACATAGTAAATGTTCGTAAACTAGAAGTTAGATACTTAGGAACTAACAAATGGGTTCCAGCTGGTGAAACCTCTACTATATCGAATGTTAGTGTTTGGAGCGAACTAGTCACTTGAAAATAACTTATTAGATGGATCTGGACTTTATCAGGTCTATCTTTTTATTTTTTTAAAAAAAGAACCTTGCAAAGCAAGATTCTTTTAGTGTCTGACTTAAATAATTGTTCTTCTGGGAACTAAATCGAATTAAGCTTCGATTTCTGTAACCATACCTGAACCAACAGTACGTCCACCCTCACGGATAGAGAATGTAGTACCTTGTTCTACGGCGATTGGGTGGATCAACTCAACGTCGATTGTCACGTTATCACCAGGCATTACCATTTCAGTACCTGCTGGAAGTTCGATTGAACCTGTAACGTCAGTAGTACGGAAGTAGAATTGTGGACGGTAGTTGTTGAAGAATGGAGTGTGACGTCCACCTTCTTCTTTAGTAAGGATGTAAACTTCACCTTTGAATTTAGTGTGTGGGTTGATTGAACCTGGTTTAGCGATAACTTGTCCACGTTCGATTTCGTCACGTTGAACACCACGAAGAAGTACACCTACGTTATCTCCGGCAAGACCTTCGTCAAGTTGTTTACGGAACATTTCAACACCAGTAACAACTGCTTTTTGAGTTTCTTCTTTGATACCAACGATTTCGATTTCGTCGTTGACTTTAACGATACCACGGTCGATACGTCCTGAAGCAACTGTACCACGTCCAGTGATTGAGAATACGTCTTCGACTGGAAGAAGCAATGGTTTGTCAGTGTCACGTTCTGGTTCTGGGATGTACTCATCAACTGTGTTCATCAATTCCATAACGATGTCTTCGTATTTAGTGTCACCTTCAAGGGCTTTAAGAGCTGAACCTTGGATAACTGGAAGATCATCACCTGGGAAGTCGTATTCTGACAATAGGTCACGGATTTCCATTTCAACCAATTCAAGCAATTCTTCGTCGTCAACCAAGTCAACTTTGTTCATGAAGACGATAAGGTGTTTAACACCAACCTGACGTGAAAGAAGGATGTGCTCACGAGTTTGTGGCATTGGTCCGTCAGTTGAAGCTACTACAAGGATAGCTCCGTCCATTTGAGCGGCACCAGTGATCATGTTTTTAACGTAGTCCGCGTGTCCTGGAGCGTCGATGTGAGCGTAGTGACGTTTTTCAGTTTCGTACTCAACGTGCGCAGTGTTGATTGTGATACCGCGTTCGCGTTCTTCTGGAGCAGCATCGATAGACGCATAGTCTTTAGGTTGGTTAACTGATGAAGGCAAGCGACGTGCCAAAACAGTTGTGATAGCTGCAGTTAGGGTAGTTTTACCGTGGTCAACGTGTCCGATAGTACCAATGTTAACGTGTGGTTTACTACGATCGTATTTTTCTTTTGCCATTTGAGTAAAAGCCTCCAATAAAATATATTTTATAGATAGACAGTAGGCAATACAGTCTAACTTTCCTTACTATTTTATCAAATTTCGGCTAAATTGCAAGTGTTTTACAAAGTTTTTGTGAATTATTCTTAATCTGCTAATCTAAACGGTATTTCTACTCCTATCACTTCTTTAATGAAAAAGAAAAATCAGGAATTTCCTGACTTTTACTTAGCTAATTGTCTTTCTCTTTCTTTCATTATTTTATGGTTTTCATACAAACGTGACAAAAACTTAGAAATTTCTTTTAAGATAGAATAGGTTGGTACTGCGACAATCATGCCAATGACACCATATATATTACTTGATAACAAAAGTAATACTAAAATCGTAATTGGATGAACCTTCATCACTCCACCAACGATTCGAGGGTAGAGGATGTTTCCATCCACTTGTTGAATGATCAGCATATAAACAACTGCAATCAGCATTCTATGGGGATCAGTAAAGACATTGGCGATAATCATCGGAATCAGACCAATACTAGGGCCTACATAAGGAATGAGATTGGCTAACCCTGAAAAGATAGCGAAGACCAAAGCATATTTCAAACCGATTACGCTATATCCGATAAAAGCTAAACAACCAATAATAATCGCATCAATGGCGACTCCACTAATATATCGAGCGATTGTAGTATTCAAATTTTTTAAAAGACCTGTAATATGCAACTTATCTCGCTTTAAAACAGTACGCTCAAGCATCGGCAAGAACTTGTGACCATCTAACAAAAAATAAACCAAAAACACAGGGGTCATAATAATAATCAAAACGGTACTAAAGAGAGCTGATAGAACACTTCCGACACTATTGGTAACGCTATTTAGGATATTTTGTAAAATATCTACATAAGAAAGATTTAATTGTTGAATATTCGCTTGAATATCCAAATTTTGAAAGGCTGGATAAGTAGATAAATCCACAATCAAATCTTGTAAACGACTGTAGATAGTCTGGCTAGTCGCAATCAAGCTGGTCAACTGATTGACCAAAATCGGTAAGAGATAGACTACCCCAATAACTAGCCCCCAAACCAAGGCACACAAAGTTAGTAGAATACCAATAATACGATTAATTTTGAAATACTTTTGTAAAAAACTAACAAAGGGATTTGTTAAATAATATAAAAAACTACCTAGAAGAAAGGGAATCATTATGGTGTTTGCGACACTTACAAAAGGCGTTATAATCCCACCCATCTGTCTCCATAAATAAAAGATGATGGTTAATAATAAAATCTCACTGGTCCAAAAAAATAATTTATTCTTACGAAACATGGGGTACCTCCATTCATCTATTTTACCACACTTTCAAAAAAGCTTCTTTCTTATATCATGAAACTGGGAATATTTTTTTCTTTATGATAGAATAAACTTACTATGAAAAAAATAATTTTAACTCTCCTAAGCCTTTCCGTTATTGGCTCAGCATCTACTGTTGCTGCTCAAGATTTTAATATTGCTGCTAAGCATGCAATTGCCGTTGAGGCGAATACTGGTAAAATTCTCTATGAGAAAGATGCAACCCAACCAGTTGAAATCGCTTCAATCACAAAATTGATTACGGTCTATCTTGTCTATGAAGCCTTGGAAAACGGCAGTATTACACTATCCACTCCGGTAGATATCTCTGATTATCCATACAAATTAACGACAAATTCTGAAGCGAGTAACGTTCCTATGGAGGCTCGTAATTATACCGTCGAACAACTACTGGAAGCAACCCTAGTATCCAGTGCTAACAGTGCAGCTATTGCGTTAGCTGAAAAAATTGCTGGCTCAGAAAAAGATTTCGTCGATATGATGCGGGCAAAGCTCTTGGAATGGGGCATTCAGGATGCCACTGTTGTCAATACGACGGGTCTTAACAATGAGACTTTAGGGGATAACATTTACCCAGGATCTAAAAAAGATGATGAAAACAAGCTCAGTGCTTATGATGTCGCTATCGTTGCTCGCAATCTCATCAAAAAATACCCACAAGTCTTGGAAATCACGAAAAAACCTTCTTCTACTTTTGCTGGAATGACAATCACTTCTACCAACTACATGTTAGAAGGTATGCCTGCTTATCGCGGTGGTTTTGATGGCCTTAAGACAGGAACAACAGACAAAGCTGGAGAATCTTTTGTTGGTACTACTGTCGAAAAAGGGATGAGGGTTATCACAGTTGTTTTGAATGCAGACCATCAAGACAATAATCCTTACGCTCGCTTCACAGCTACATCGTCACTAATGGATTATATCTCTTCTACATTCACGCTTCGTAAAATCGTTCAAAAAGGCGATGCCTACCAAGATAGTAAAGCTCCTGTACAAGATGGAAAAGAAGATGCGGTCACTGCCGTTGCCAAAGATGATATCACTCTTATTGAACGTGTTGGGGGACAATCGTCCCAAACTATTCAATTCACACCTGATTCTAAAGCAATCCCAGCACCACTTGAAGCCGGAACAGTGGTTGGACATTTGACTTATGAAGACAAGGACTTGATTGGTCAAGGTTACATTACCACAGAACGTCCTAGTTTTGAAATGGTAGCAGAAAAGAAAGTTGAAAAAGCCTTCTTCTTAAAAGTTTGGTGGAATCAGTTTATCCGCTTCATCAACGAAAAATTATAAAAAAATCGCGATTTTAAACCGCGATTTTTTTGTTACAAGTTCATCTTCAAAGTCCTTGATTTTTAGTAAATCTAAAATCAAATTTTATCCGACTGACCCTTCCATTTCATAGCTAATCAAGCGGTTCAGCTCAACTGCATATTCCATTGGAAGTTCTTTCGTGAAGGGCTCCACAAATCCCATGACAATCATCTCTGTCGCTTCTGATTCTGACAAACCACGACTCATGAGGTAATAGAGTTGTTCCTCTGAAATCTTAGATACCTTGGCTTCGTGTTCCAAAGCAACTTGCGAGTTGTGGATTTCATTAAATGGAATGGTATCTGATGCTGACAAGTCATCCATGATAATGGTATCACACTCGATGTGAGAAACAGATTTTTTAGAGTTTTTGTTAAAGGTTACTTGTCCACGGTAGTCAACCTTTCCTCCGCCTTTAGCGATAGATTTAGACACGATAGACGAGCTTGTGTGCGGAGCGTTGTGAATCATCTTAGCACCAGTATCCTGGTGTTGCCCAGCATTGGCAAAGGCGATAGAGAGCATAGTACCACGCGCCCCTTCTCCATCTAGATAAACAGATGGATATTTCATGGTTGTTTTGGCACCCAAGTTACCATCAATCCACTCAACAGTGGCATCCTTTTGAGCTTTAGCACGTTTCGTTACCAAGTTATAGACGTTATCAGACCAGTTTTGGATAGTCGTATAACGCATATAAGCTCCATCCAAGGCAAAGATTTCTACAATGGCAGCATGCAAGCTGTTACTTGAATAAGTTGGAGCTGTACATCCTTCTACATAATGAACACTTGCTCCCTCATCAACGATAATCAAGGTACGTTCAAACTGACCAGTATTTTCGTTATTGATACGGAAGTAAGTTTGAAGTGGGATATCTACCTTGATCCCTTTTGGTACGTAGATAAAGGTTCCACCAGACCATACTGCTGAGTTAAGGGCAGCCAATTTGTTATCTGTTGGCGGTACCAACTTAGCAAAGTATTGTTTAAACAAGTCTGGGTATTCCTTGAGGGCAGAATCCGTATCTGTAAAGATAATCCCCAATTTTTGGAACTCTTCCTTCATGTTGTGGTAAACCACTTCTGACTCATACTGGGCAGAGGCACCAGCTAGATAAGCACGCTCAGCTTCAGGAATCCCGATACGTTCAAAGGTTTCTTTAATTTTTTCAGGAACCTCATCCCATGAACGAGCTGGTTTATCAGATGGTTTTTGGTAGTAGATCAAGTCATCAAAATCAATCTCTGACAAGTCTGCTCCCCAAGTTTGCATGGGCATTTTTTTGAAGGTTTCATAAGACTTCAAACGGAATTCTAGCATCCACTCAGGTTCTCCCTTTGCAGCTGATAGTTCACGAATGACATCTTCATTCAATCCTTTTCCTGTCGATAGGACAGGCTCTACATCATCATGGAAACCAAATTTATATTCACCAAGGTCAATTGGTTTTGGTTCTACTCTTTCTTCAGCCATAATATCCTTTCTTTCATTCTTCATTTCTACTGATTCATAAGACAAAAGAAACTTGCCTTACTTGTTTTCTTGATTTTCAATTGTTTTCTTCAGGGCGTTCCAAGCTAGGGTTGCACACTTGATTCGTTGAGGGAATTTTGCAACGCCTGATAAGAAGGCTGCGTCTCCAAGTTGGTCTTGACACTCATCTTTTTGCCCTTGAACCATTTCAGAAAAAATGGTCGCAAGTTCTAAGATTTCTTGTTTGGTCTTGCCTAAAACGGCATCTGTCATCATACTAGCAGAGGCAGTTGAAATCGTACATCCTGAGTTTAGAAAAGCAATATCTACCAAACGGTCCTCTGCATCAAACTTGACAGAGAGGTTGATGACATCCCCACAGGTTGGATTGTTGAGACTGATTTGCTCAGCATCTTCTAACTTCCCTTGGTGATGTGGATTTTTCGAATGGTCCGCTACCACTGCCATATAAAGGCTATCTAGTTTAGAAAGTGCCATTGAAAAACTCCTTTGTTTTTTGTAAGGCATCGACTAGCTTGTCGCAATCTGCCTTGGTATTGTAGATATAAAAACTTGCACGAGCTGTAGCTGGAACGTCCAAATACTGAAGCAAGGGTTGCGCACAGTGGTGACCTGCACGAACAGCTACTCCTTCATAATCCAGAGCTGTCGCAAGGTCGTGAGGATGGAGATTGCCTAGGTTAAAAGCAATGACACCTGAACGTTGAGCCAAGTCCTGCGAACCATAAATGGTCAATCCTTCAATCGCCTGCAGTTTTGGATAGACGTATGCTATCAATTCCTGTTCATGGGCTTCAATGGCATCCATACCGATGTTTTCTAGATAATCCACTGCAGCAGCTAGTCCAATAGCACCTGCCATGTTAGGAGTTCCAGCCTCGAATTTCCAAGGCAATTCCTTCCAACTAGCAGATTGCTCATAAACGAAATCAATCATTTCACCGCCAAATTCTACTGGTGACATTTGTTCCAGATACTTTTCTTTACCATAAAGGACACCAATAGCAGTTGGACCAGCCATCTTGTGACCTGAAAAGGCAAAGAAGTCCACATCCAAGTTCTGAACATCAATCTTCATATGAGGCGTAGATTGAGCACCATCCACCACCATGATAGCTCCAACTTGATGGGCCAATTGAGTGATTTCTTTGATTGGATTGACCACACCAAGAACATTTGAGGCGTGAGCAAGGGAGACAAACTTAACTTTATCAGTCAATTTAGCTCGCAAATCATCCATATCCAGAGCTCCATTATTGAGATAGACATAAACAAGCTCTGCCCCAGTCTTACGGCAGGCTTCCTGCCATGGAATGATATTGGAATGGTGTTCCATGACAGAAATCAAAACCTGGTCTCCCTCAGTCAAGACTGCCTCAGCATAACGCGCCACCCAGTTGAGACTGGTCGTCGTTCCTCTAGTAAAGAGAACTTCCTTTGTAGACCCTGCATTGATAAACATACGAATGGTTTCACGGGCAGCTTCATAAGATGCTGTCGCTCTCTCAGCCAAGGTATGAACTCCACGATGAACATTGGCATTGTCGTTCTCATAGTAGCGGTTAATCGTCTCCAGAACTGCTAGTGGTTTTTGTGTCGTCGCAGCATTGTCCAAATAAACCAATGGTTCATCATTTACAATCTGGTCTAAAATTGGAAAATCCTTGCGAATCGCTTCTACATCTAACATAGGCTACCCCTTAGCGTTTTGACAATTTTTCTTCGATCGTTGCAATCATTTCATCACGAACTTCCTTGACTGGAATCTCAACGATGACGGATCCAAGGAAACCACGAACAACCAAGCGTTCTGCAGTTGCCTTATCCAAACCACGGCTCATGAGGTAGTACATGTCTTCTGGATCTACCTGACCGATAGAAGCCGCGTGTCCTGCAGTAACATCATTTTCATCAATCAAAAGAATTGGATTGGCATCTGAACGCGCTTGGTCTGACAGCATAAGAACACGGCTCTCTTGTTGCGCATCTGCTCCCTTAGCACCCTTAATAATGTGGCCAATACCATTGAAGGTCAAAGTTGCTTTTTCAAGAATAACTCCATGTTGTAGGATATTTCCGATTGAGTTGCAGCCATAGTTGGTTACGCGGGTATCAATCCCTTGTACCTGACGACCACTTGAAAGAGCTACCACTTTAAGGTCCGCATGGCTACCATTACCAATCAAGTCGCTATCAAAGTCAGCAACGACGTTTCCTTCGTTCATAACACCAATCGCCCAGTCAATGCTTGCATCGTTGCCTAATTTACCACGACGGCTAATGTAAGCAGTGACGTTTTCACCTAGACGGTCGATAGCCGCAAACTTCACTTGCGCACCAGAACGTGCAATCACTTCCACTGTGATATTGGCAGTTGCTTTGGCACTTCCTTCACCGCGTGACTCTAAACGCTCCAAATAACTAATCTTAGAATTTTTACCAGCGATAATCATAATATGCTTGTTAAACGGCACATCACTATCGCTGTCTTGATAGAAAATTCCTTCGATTGGTTCTTTAATCTCAACGTTATCAGGAATATAGAGAACAGCACCACTATTGAAATAAGCTGTATGGTAGGCTGCCAACTTGTCATCGTCATACTTAACAGATGACATGAAGAATTCTTCGATCAGCTCTGGAATTTCTTCTAAAGCTGAGTGGAAGTCTGTAAAGACGACACCCTGTTCAGCCAACTCAACTGGAATTTGCTCAAAAACAGTTTGAGTTCCTACTTGCACCAACTTCAAGTGATTATCTAGTGCAGTGAAATCTGGAACATTTGCTGATGGCTCACTTTCTGTAATCGTTCCATCACCCAGATTCCAACGGTGGAATTTGACACGCTCAATAACTGGTAATTCCAAAGTCTCAATCTTGTCAAAAGCTTTTTGACGGAGATCAGCTAACCAGCTTGGTTCAGCATGCATTTCTGAAAAAAGTTTAATATTTTCTTTAGTCATTTACTTCTCCTAAAAGATACGAGGGAATTACAATTCTTCCTTGTAGTCGTAGCCAAGTTCTTCAGCTAGTTTTGCGTATCCTTCACGTTCCAAACGTGCAGCCAATTCTGGACCACCTGAAAGGACAACACGCCCTTCCATCATCACGTGTACCACGTCTGGTGTGATGTAGTTCAAAAGACGTTGGTAGTGAGTGATAATCATAGCACCAAAGCCTTCACCACGCATGGCATTAACACCTTTAGAAACAACTTTAAGGGCATCAATATCAAGACCAGAGTCAATCTCATCCAAAAGGGCAAATGTTGGCTCCAACATCAAAAGCTGAAGAATTTCATTACGTTTTTTCTCACCGCCAGAGAAACCTTCGTTGAGGTAACGCTCAGCCATTTCTTCTTTCATGTTGAGCAATTCCATTTTTTCATCTAGCTTAGTGATGAACTCGCGAACTGAAATCTTTTCATCATCTTCTTTACCAGCATTCATGGCTGCACGAAGAAACTCAGCGTTAGTAATACCAGGAATTTCTGATGGGTATTGCATAGCAAGGAAAAGTCCCATACGCGCACGCTCGTCCACTTCCAACTCAAGGATGTTTACGCCATCAAACAAGACTTCACCTTTGGTAACTTCATAGTTTGGATTTCCCATGATAGCGGCAGAAAGAGTCGATTTACCAGTACCATTTGGTCCCATGATAGCGGCGATTTCTCCTGTTTTCAGGGTCAGATTAACCCCTTTTAAAATTTCTTTTCCTTCAATCTCAACGTGAAGATCTTTGATCTCTAATACTGACATGATAGTTCCTTTCTTTTTCAAAACCTTTACAGTTCTTACTGGAAACATACTTGATTTCCCTAGAAAATACGGTAAAAGGTCAATAAATATACTTTTATAGTATAACAAAAAAAAGCCTAAAAGGCTTTGATTTTGTCTAGAAGCTGAGGACTAGTCTTTTCCTTTCAAGTGCTGGTCAATGACATCTACAATCTTGCCCATCAAGTAACTAACTCGGAAATTTCTGAAGAGTAAAATGGCCCAAAAGGCTGCCATAATATAGCGACCAGTCATCCAGGCTTCATTGAAAAAATAGGTCTCAGCAGCTGTAAACAGCGCAATGATAATAAATTGTTGTCTATTCATAAACTTATTGTATCATGAAATCTTTCTTTAGTCTTCCTCTACCTTCACTTTATCAGCCAAAAATTCAAATCCTTCTGGAATCAGGCTTTCTTCTGCTTCTTTTTCAGTTTGGGAAGATTTTGCTTTGGCTGAAAAGGCTGCGCGAACTTCTTTCCATTCCTCCATGGAAATGGCTAAAATCTCAGGTGAAAAACCTGCTGCCTGACTGAGGATATTGCCAAACATGGTGTTGAGATTATCTCGTTTCATGGTTTGACCAGCATTGAAGTTAGACTCAAAAGCAAGAATAGCATGGTGTTCATTGGCCGCAACCGGTTGAGAACCAACCAGCAAAGCCTTATCCGCCCCACCTAAACTTTCAATTACCTCTCCCCAGGCATTCTGCAAACGAATCAGATTTTGACGTGCTAAATCAGGATTTTCAACGGCCTCTTGTAGAATCGATTGAACCTTATTGCGATCCACACGATAGATTGTCTTGCCCGTTGCTGGGCGACTAGGAGCTGGATTTGTTGGCTTAGATACGGTTCCCACATTTGCGAGTTCTTGTTTGAGACGTGTCACTTCTTGTCTCAGCGAATCAATTTCATGTTCAACTGCCCCAGAAAGAGCTGCTTCAGGCTTAATCTCTGCCAAACGGATAGTCATCATCTCAGCATAAATCTTAGGCTGCAAACTAGACTTAATATCTGCTAAACTGACTGTCGCCAAGCGAATCATTTCAAACAGATTTTCTTGAGGAAGTGCCAAATTTTCTACAAAGACTGGACTATGATGAGTATTTTCTCCACCTGTTTGAACAATTAACAAATCTCTTAAATAGTGTAAAAGTTCGGTCACAAAACGAGTCATGCTCTTACCATTGTCAAAGAGAAGATTCAAGCATGCTAGGGCCTTTGGAACATCCTGTTGAGACAAGGCTGCCACATAATCATCCAAGGCTGATAGACTAATTGTGCCAGTAATTTCTTCAGAGATGGCAGTCGTCAGCTCGTTTCCCTGTGTCAAACTCAAGGCTTGATCCAAAATAGACAAGGCATCTCGCATTCCACCTTCAGCCCGTCTAGCAATGATTTCCACAGCCTCTGGTTCAGAACTGATATTTTCTTTGTCTAAGATATAGTGAATATGTTCCTTAATATCCTGTGTCTTAATCGATTTAAATTCAAAACGTTGCACACGGGATAGAATAGTCGCAGGTATCTTGTGCAATTCAGTAGTAGCCAAAATAAAGACCACATTCTGTGTTGGCTCTTCTAACGTCTTTAGGAGGGCATTAAAAGCTCCTGTAGACAGCATGTGAACCTCATCTATGATGTAAACCTTATAACGGGCAAGACTAGGAGCGTAGGTAGATTTATCACGAATTTCGCGAATTTCATCCACCCCATTATTAGAAGCCGCATCCATTTCAATGACATCTTCTAAACTACCATCCGTCACTGCCTGACAAATATAGCAGTTATTACAAGGTTCACCACCCACTTGATTTGGACAGTTCATAGCTTTAGCAAAAATCTTAGCCACACTGGTTTTTCCCGTTCCACGAGGACCCGAAAAAAGATAAGCGTGACTTATTTTCTCTTGCTCCACTGCTTGTTTAAGAGTCTTAGCCACAACTTCCTGTCCAACCAACTGGGAGAAGTTTTGACTTCTATATTTTCGATAAAGAGCTTGATACATTAGGCTTTCTCCCCAAACATTGTAAAGTCCCATTCTGTCTTTTCAAGCAAAATAGCGACAAATTGTTCCAAATAATCTCGATCCATAGCATCATAATCATCAATCTCTGAAGAATCCAGATCCAGAACCCCGAGCAATTGACCATTCTTAACCATCGGAACAACAATTTCACTTTTAGCTCGACTATCACAAGAAATATAGTTGGGATAAGTTGTTACATTACCAACCAGAACAGTTTCCTGAAAGTGGGCTGCCTCACCACAAACACCTTTGCCTAGTGAGATACGGATACAGGAAACACCTCCTTGGAAAGGACCTAAAATCAATTCCTTTCCATCGAACAGATAAAAGCCTGCAAATACGGTATTAGGAAAGCGTGATTTTAAAAGAGCACTGGCGTTGGAAAGATTAGCCAAAACATTGGTTTCGCCTTCCAATAAAAAAGAGAGCTCCTCATTTAAGATTTGATAACGTGATTGTTTTTCTGATTCTAACATAGAACTATTATATCAAAAAAGACTTACAGACAAAAGAAAAATCCCTTGTTTAGAAAACAAAGGATTTTGTGAATTTTCAATTTGATTAAAGTTCGATGTCACCGAACAAGTCAGCCATTGAGAATCCTGTTTGTGTTTCTGGAAGTTCGAAATCACGTTTTTCTTGACGTTTTGGACGACGTGGACGAGCAGCACGTTTTTCTTCTTTTTGTCCTTCTTCTTGAGCTGGACGCTCTTCAAGAGCTTTGATAGAAAGTGATACGCGCTCTGCATCTGCGTTAACTTCAAGAACTTTAACTTTAACTTCTTGACCAACTTTAAGAGCTTCTTTTGGATTTTCAATACGTTTGTGTGAAATTTGTGATACGTGAACAAGTCCATCGATACCTGGCAATACTTCAACAAATGCACCGAAGTCAGTCAAACGTTTAACTGTTCCTTCTACTACATCACCTTTAGCCAATTTTTGCTCAACGCCATCCCATGGTCCAGGTGTTGTTGCTTTAAGTGAAAGTGATACGCGTCCTTCTTCTTCGTTAAGATCAAGGATTTTCACTTCAATTTCTTCACCAACAGTTACAACTGATTTTGGTGATACGTTACGTTCATGTGACAATTCAGTCAAGTGAACCAATCCGTCAACACCACCAAGGTCGATGAAAGCACCGAAACTTGTGATACGTGCAACTTTACCAGTTACTACATCACCAACAGCCAATTTACCGAATACTTCAGCGCGAGCTGCTGCTGTAGCTGCTTCAACAACTTCACGACGTGAAAGGATGAAGCGGTTTTCTTTAGCGTCAACTTCTTTGATTTTAGCATCAAATTCTTGACCTACAAAACGCTCAGTGTTACGTACGAAACGAGTATCCAACATTGAAGCTGGGATAAATCCACGAACACCTTCAAATTCTACTGAAAGTCCACCTTTAACAGCACGAGTTCCTTTAACAGTAACAACTTCTTCTTCGCGACCAACAAGTTTGTCCCATGCTTTGCGAGCTTCAAGGCGTTTTTTAGATACAAGGTATGTAACTGTATCAGTATCTTTACCAACCACTTGACGAAGTACAAGAACATCCAATACTTCTCCTACTTTAACAAAGTCATTGATATCTGCATCGCGATCGTTTGTCAATTCGCGAAGAGTCAAGACACCTTCAACACCAGTTCCAGAGATTGCAACGTTAGCTTGAGTCGCATCAACTGTCAATACTTCAGCACTAACAACATCACCAGTCTCAACTTGGCTAACGCTATTTAGCAAATCTTCAAATTCGTTCATCTAAAAAATCCTCCAACAATCAAGTTCTTCTTAAACTTGACATACTTATAATTTTTTTCCTAAGCACCCGCAAGGACATGTTCATATCGTTCACGTCTTTCAATTATAAAAATAAAATACCCTAAGATATTTTGATTTTTATCTTGATTATTACCTAAGAACTGGGGTAGCTGGATTCGAACCAACGCATGAGGGAGTCAAAGTCCCTTGCCTTACCGCTTGGCTATACCCCATTGATGAAATGGAGAGAGAGGGATTCGAACCCCCGAACCCGAAGGAGCGGATTTACAGTCCGCCGCGTTTAGCCTCTTCGCTATCTCTCCTACAATCAACATGAACCATTATATCATGAAAATTTCAAAAAAACAAGACTTATTTTGCTAAATTATAATTTTCAATCAAAATTTCCACAGCTTTTTCCAATTTTTTATAAAAACTATCGACATTCCCATTCTTTATAATGGCAAATTGTCCATCTAATTCGGCAATTTCTCCGATAACTTTTTTACCAATGGTCAAGGTATAGCCTTCAAAACTGTCTTTTCCTACATTAACCTTGGCATCTGCTACTTGAATTTCAATTTTTTTATCTTTCTTACTCATTTCATACCTCTCTTCACTTTTTCTATTTTACAAGAAAATCCTAAAACTAGCAAGAAAAAACTCTATATCAGGCTTGTCTGATATAGAGTTTTCCGCATTATTTAATGTGTTTTTCTAGTTCTTTTTGGTACTTACCATTTGATTCCAATTTTTCTTTTTGCCATTTTTTCAGTGCTTCTTCATATTCTTTTGTTGTAACGATATCTTTTTGCAATTTCATTCCTTTAAAGATATATGGGTCACCTTTAATACCAACTTGTGAGTATGGTTTTGAGAATGGCACGACATTACTTACAACTGGAGAACCACCAGATGAGGCTGTTGGCATCAATAATGAACTATCTGTCAACCAAGCTTGAGCCTTGGCATATTTTTCATAGCGCTCTTCAAGATTCGTAGTTTCAGAATCGGCATCATCCAATAATTTCTTATACTGGTCCAAACCAAGTTTCGCTACAACATCCTTATCTTTCCCTTTAGTAATACCAAGGTGCTTCATAGCAGAACCTGATTTAGGATCCATGATATTCAAGTAAGATGCTGGGTCTTGATAGCTTGGAGCCCATCCTGTACTGTTCAAATCATAGTCTTTTTGAGAAGGAACACGCGCTTGTGAAGTGATTGTTTCCTTTTCATTATCAGTCATTTGAAGAACATCGATGACAACATTTTCAGCACCAAGAGTTGATTCGATTGACTGTTTGAAAGAGTTGCTTTGTTGAACGGCGATAGTATCTGTTTGTTCAACTGGGACATCCAAGTGAATTGGGAAAGTTACCCCTTTAGATTCCAAGTCTTTCTTAGCTTTTTCGAACGCAGCTTTAGCCTTGTCAGGGTTGTAGATAGAATCCTTACCGTCAACTAGCTCAACACCTTTCCATTGGTCACCATAGTTTACCAACTCTGCTTGAGCGATTTGACCAAAGTTTTTACCACCTGCTTGCACAAAGTTATCTGGAACGAGACTGTTACGAATAATCTTGTCCGCACCGTCTTCACCATTTAGCTGGGCAGCATAAGAATGGCGGTTGAAGGCAAAGTTGATAGCCTGACGGAAGTCCTTATTAAGCATAGCTTCTTTTGTAGAAGTCTTTTGTTCTTCACTTGTTTTCGCAGTTTTATTATATGACTGACGATTTACGTTAAAGGTGAAGTAATAACTACTTGAGTCCTGTGGGCTATAAGTGATTTTATCTCCGTATTGTTCCAAAGTAGAAGCAAAGTTTGAGCTACTTGGGAAGAGACGGGCTGTCGTATAGGCACCTGAAGAGAAGCTACGAATCAACGATTCCTGATCAGAACCATCGTAGTAAGTCAATTTAATCTTTTCGATTTTTACCTTTTCTTTATCCCAGTAATTTGGATTTTTCTCGTATTCAATCAACGATTTAGACGTCAAGGTCTTCAAGATATAAGGACCATTGTAGAGAATTCCTGCTGGAGTAACTGCTCCATAATCTTTACCTGACGCCTTCAAAAACTCTTCATTTACAGGTAACATCGTTGCTGTGGTGACTTTAGAGTTCCAGAAGCTTTCTGGTTTGTTTAGGGTATATTCAACTGTGTAATCGTCCAAGGCCTTGACACCAACTGTAGAGAAATCATTGGTCTCACCAGTCATGTAGGCATCCAAGCCCTTGATTGAATTTTGGATGAGAGAAACACCGTCTGACTTGCCGTCAGCTACGTGTTTTAGTCCTGTCACAAAGTCATGGGCTGTTACTTCTGCGTATTCTTCACCTTCTGATGTGTACCATTTAACTCCTTTACGAAGTTTATATGTATAAGTCAAACCATCTTTTGAGACAGACCAATCTTCAGCCAAGGAAGGAATAACATTTCCGTATTGGTCATTTTCCATCAAACCATCAACCACGTTCCCGATGACATCTGTTGTAGATGTACGAGTCGCTACACTATAATCCAAAGATGCTGGATCTACTGCATAGACATATGAAAATGTTGTCGGTGCATCTGCTTCTTTATCAGCTTTTCCACAAGCCACTAATAGAGCTGTTGTGCTCAGGACCACTCCTGCTGTTAAGAGCCACTTTTTCGATTTCATAAAAAATCTCCTTTAGTTAATTTTAATCTACTTTTACAATCCAACCTTCTGGCGCTTCAATATCGCCAAACTGAATTCCTGTCAATTCATCATAGAGTTTACGAGTCACAGGACCTACTTCCGTTTCACTATAGAAAACATGGAAATCATCACCGTGCTGAATTCCACCTATTGGAGAAATAACTGCTGCTGTACCACAGGCACCTGCCTCTACAAAACGGTCAAGGTTATTAATCGGGACATCCCCCTCAATAGGAGTCAAGCCCAAGCGATGTTCTGCCAGATAAAGCAAGGAATACTTGGTAATAGATGGCAAGATTGATGGACTCAATGGTGTTACAAATTCATTATCAGCTGTAATTCCAAAGAAGTTAGCTGAACCGACTTCTTCAATCTTTGTATGTGTTGAAGGGTCTAGGTAGATGACATCTGAGAAATGACGTGACTTAGCCAATTTCCCTGGTAAGAGACTGGCAGCATAGTTCCCACCAACCTTAGCCGCACCTGTACCATTTGGAGCCGCACGGTCGTATTCATCCTGAATCAAGAAATTGGTTGGGACCAAACCACCCTTAAAGTAATTTCCAACTGGCATAGCAAAGATGGTGAAAATGTATTCCTCTGCTGGTTTTACTCCGATAATATCTCCTACTCCAATCAAAAGAGGACGAAGATAAAGGGTTCCACCTGTTCCGTATGGAGGTACATATTCTTCATTCGCACGAACAACTGCCTTACAAGCTTCTACAAACATTTCTGTCGGAACTTGTGGCATCAAAAGACGATCACAAGTACGTTGCAGGCGTTTAGCATTTTCGTCAGGACGGAAAAGTTGAACACTGCCATCTTTAGTACGGTAAGCTTTCAAACCTTCAAAGGCTTGTTGACCATAGTGAAGACTTGGAGAAGACTCTGAAATATGCAAGGTTGCATCCTCTGTAAGTTCTCCTTGATTCCATTGTCCATTTTTAAAATGAGCAATATAGCGATAAGGTAATTTCATATAGGAAAAACCAAGGTTTTCCCAATCAATCGTTACTGTCATATTCCACTCCTTATTCTAAAAACATATTTCTTTTATTCTACACTTTTTTTCTAAAATAGCAAGTATATTTTGTAATTTTCAGAAAATTTCTTCAATAAAAAGAACCAGCTCTGAAAACTGATTCTTCATTTCACTTATTTAGCTTCCGTAAATACTTCTTTAAGATACGCGTCAAAAACTTCTTCATCTGAAATCGTATCAGAAATGAAGCTTCCGTTGCTAGTGCGTTCTGACAAGTTCAAGTCTTGCAATCGGCTTTGATAGATTGTTCCTTTGTTAGATTGAACAATCAGAGTTTGATCGTTCCCGTCCACTTCTGTACTGAAGAGATCACCTACAGATCCTTGCTCTGCAACTGCTCCTGCTAAGAAGATACGATGCGGTTTGTTTTTCAACTCACGCAAGACTTGTAAGCCACGTTTGGCACGGCTGGTTGCCGGAATTTCGTCAATAGAAACACGTTTCAAACTTCCACGTTGGGTCAAGAGGTAGAAGGATGAGGTGTTACAGATAAAGGCGGATTGGAGGACATCATCTGCTTTGAGGTTTATAGCTTTGACACCTGCAGCCTTAGCACCTACAACTGGAACCTCTTCGATATTGAATCGAAGAGCATAACCATTTTGGCTAATCAAGAGAACATCATCCAGTTTAATCGGAGCCACTGCCACAATCTGGTCTGTATCATCTTTGAGCTTAGCATACTTGACAGACTTAGATTTATAGGTCCGCCATGGAGAGAATTCTTTGCGTTCTACACGCTTGATTTGACCGAGACGAGTCGTAGTAAAGTAGGTTGTCGCATCATCAAACTGATCCACGACTTCCACATAGAGGATTTCTTCGTTAGTTTCAAAGTTTGTAATGTTCTGGCTCAGATGCTCACCGATGTCCTTCCAGCGAATGTCTGCCAATTCATGGATTGGTCGATAAATGACATTTCCAAGCGTCGTGAACATCAAAAGATGCTGTGTTGTCTTGACAGCTTGTACAAAGATCAAACGGTCATCATCACGCTTGCCAATTTCTTCCAGGGTTGAAGCGGCAAAGGAACGTGGGCTGGTACGCTTGATGTAACCTGCCTTGGTCACGCTGACATAGGTATCTTCCTCGGCGATCAGGCTAGCTGTATCAATCTCGATTACTTTCGCAGTGTCTTCTAAAGTACTCAAACGTGGAGTCGCAAACTTCTTCTTAACCTCACGAAGCTCTTTCTTCATGAGATTGTACATGGTCCGTTCATCCCCGATAATGGCCGCAAGCATGGCAATCTTTTCACGAAGTTCTGCTTCCTCTTCCTGCAAGACAACCACATCCGTATTGGTTAAACGGTACAGTTGTAAGGTTACGATAGCCTCAGCCTGTTCTTCTGTAAAATCATAGCTGACCTTGAGGTTTTCCTTGGCGTCCGCCTTATTCTCAGAAGCACGGATAAGCGCAATGACTTCGTCCAAAATCGAAATCACACGAATCAAACCTTCGACGATATGGAGACGTTTCTCAGCCTTTTCCTTGTCAAAGCGTGAACGCGCCAAAATCACTTCACGACGGTGGGCAATATAGCTAGATAAGATTGGAACGATCCCAACCTGACGAGGCGTGAAATTGTCAATCGCCACCATGTTAAAGTTGTAGTTTATTTGCAGGTCTGTGTATTTGAAAAGATAATTAAGAACAAGCTCCGTATTGGCATCTTTTTTTAGCTCAATAGCAATACGTAGACCATCACGGTCAGACTCATCACGAACCTCAGCAATGCCTGCCACCTTGTTATTGACACGAACATCATCGATTTTCTTGACCAGATTGGCCTTGTTGATTTCATAAGGAATCTCAGTAATAACGATTTGTTCCTTACCACCTTTTAGCTTTTCAATCTCCGTCTTGGAACGAACAACCACGCGCCCTTTCCCAGTTTCATAGGCTTTCTTGATTTCGTCACGGCCTTGGATGATGGCTCCTGTAGGGAAGTCTGGCCCAGGCAAAAATTCCATGAGTTTGTCAACTTTGGCCGTTGGGTGGTCAATCATGTAAACCGCAGCATCAATGACCTCAGCTAAATTATGGGGAGGAATGTCTGTGGCATAACCGGCTGAAATACCAGTAGATCCATTGACTAAGAGGTTTGGAAAGGCTGCTGGTAAGACAGTTGGTTCTTTCTCCGTATCGTCAAAGTTCCAAGCAAAGGGAACTGTCTTTTTCTCGATATCTTGAAGAAGGTAACCAGCAATTTCAGACAAACGCGCCTCGGTATAACGCATAGCCGCAGGAGGATCTCCGTCCATTGAACCGTTATTACCGTGCATTTCAACTAGAATCTCACGATTTTTCCAATCCTGAGACATACGAACCATGGCATCATAGATGGATCTGTCACCGTGTGGATGGAAATTCCCCATGATGTTCCCGACTGACTTGGCTGACTTACGGTAGCTCTTGTCAAAGGTATTGCCATCTTTATTCATCGAATAAAGAATACGTCGCTGAACCGGCTTCAAGCCATCACGAATATCTGGCAAAGCCCGGTCTTGAATAATGTACTTGGAGTAGCGACCAAAGCGCTCTCCCATGATGTCCTCTAAGGACATGTTTTGAATGTTACTCATATAGGATACAGAGCCCGTAAAATATCAAGTGAAAATAGAAAATTCTTGAAGTAAGCAAGCTCACCAGAGAATTTATCTTTTTCACGCATCATTTAGGGCGTGTTCAACTCCTTTCAAAGAATGTAGAGTAGTTTTTTATAGAAAAGGTGTTCAGTTAATATATAAAGGGACGATTTGGCTTGCCAAAAATGTCTGTAGAAAAATAGAAAATTGATGTAGGGCTCGATGAAGTCAAGACGATTTGATTTGACTTTTTTCCGAATAAAATTAGTCCCGTATTCAGTTACTACAAATAACCAAACGACCCTTTCTGTAGTTTAATGTGTTTAAAATGCGTTGCTTCAGTTAATAAGAAATTTCACATAGCATTCAGGGCGTGTTCAACTCCTTTAAAAAAATGTAGAGTAAATACTATGAAAAAAAATATAGAGTAAGTGAATTTTATCCAATTCCTGTATCGTCATTTCCACTTGAAATGTCTACTCCACAAATCCTCGTTTATACTTGATATGGCTGGCGATATTACTATCTACATCTTTCTTATCCCAAAGTTGGAGTTCCCATGGATAATAAAAATTACTTTTATTTTTAAAATAGATATGAATACCGACATAGCCATCTTTATCACGTAAATACCAGTTTTTTAGTCCGTACAGCTCTTGCCAATCATCTAGTTTCTCCATGACTTGAGCTATCTCTTTGGAACTTAAAATCATACGAGCACCAAAAATATCATTAAGAATTGAATTCACAGGATAGCCCTCTTGACGCTCTGAAAAACGTGTAATTTTATCTAAAATAGACTCAGAAGTTTTGACACGATAAACATAGGCAATATCTTGGACATCTGCTTTCATCAGATAGTCATTAATTGACTCATGTAAATTCAGACGGTAGGCCAAAATCGCTTTCGTCGGAACTTTTGAAAAGGTATGCTTGAGATTGATTTTTTCCACCTTACCCGTTTCAAAATAATCTTTAGAATATTCTCGATGAATACGATTAATCTCTGTAATGAGGCGTTCCACTTTTTCAATCATGAGTCTTCTCCTCTCGCTTTTTCATTTTTCTAGTTATTCCCAAACTTATTCACTTTTTCCTCAGCATACTCAATCATCTTCTCAGCAACTTCCTTATCATAGTGAAATTCCAGCTTTTGAGCAAGTCTTTGAGCTTCTCTATGGAAAAGTTGCATCGTAGCCAATAAAGACTGGCTGAGTTTCTCTATACTTGAAAAATCAAGCAGATTTGAGAATTCCTTTTCTTTCTCAGTGGGTAAATAGTTAAAAAGATACTTATAATTCTTGCCTATGTCAACTACTCCCCTATTACTTGCAACCTGCCAAGCCAAAATTTTCAAGAATTCTTGTTGACAAATGCCGTAGAGATGGTCAGTCGCGTAGATGACTTGCTTACGACAGATTCCTTTGGCCACGTAGGCTGACACCCACCAAAATTCATTGCAGGATTTTACAAAATTCGTTTCAGTAGCTGGGCTTGTCCAGTAACGCTCTAGATTTTGAGAATAGGGTTCAAATAAATGTTCTGGATCTTCTAAAACAGTGAATCCGGCCTCACTATCCACCCACTCTTTGATGTGCTCTTTTGGGCAAATAGCCAAATCGATACGGTTGCCATCTTTAAAGAGCATGAGATAAAGACGACGATGGACAAGAACAACCTCTTGCTCTATAATTCGTTTTCCGAAATAGTCCAACCAAGAAAGGTCACTCATCAGATTATCAAAATCATCCACGACATAGACCACATCGTAGTCTTGAAATTCATCTTTTGGAGCATTTTGGTTTGTCCGTGAACCAGACATAGCGACAGCTTTGACTTGTAAAGTTTTGGCAGTCTGTAAAATCAGATCTAGCATTTCTGTTTCAGCTCTCATGTTGATACCCATTCATTAAAAAGTGACTTAAAACACTGTCGCTTCTTCCAGCGTAAACCTGACATTATCTTCAATCCACTTACGGCGTGGTTCGACCTTATCTCCCATGAGAACATTGACACGACGTTCGGCGCGAGCTAGATCTTCAATAGTAACACGTATGAGAGTACGCGTTTCTGGGTTCATAGTTGTTTCCCAGAGTTGATCCGCATTCATCTCACCAAGTCCCTTGTAGCGTTGAAGGGTCGCTCCTTTACCGAAGTGCTTGCGGAGTTCTTCTAGCTCTCCATCTGTCCATGCATAGGCCACTTCTTCTTTCTTGCCTTTACCTTTGGACATCTTGTAAAGAGGCGGAAGAGCGATATAAACATGTCCTGCCTCAACGAGCGGACGCATGTAGCGGTAGAAAAATGTCAAGAGTAAAGTCTGAATGTGGGCACCGTCTGTATCCGCATCGGTCATAATAATGATCTTGTCATAGTTGGCATCTTCAAGGGAGAAATCTGCTCCGACACCCGCACCGATGGTATAAATCATGGTGTTAATTTCTTCATTTTTGAGGATATCCGCCATCTTGGCCTTAGCTGTATTGATAACCTTACCACGAAGAGGTAGAATAGCCTGGAACTTGCGGTCACGGCCTTGTTTGGCAGAACCACCGGCAGAATCTCCCTCGACTAGATAGAGTTCATTCTTAGCTGGATTCTTAGACTGGGCTGGGGTTAATTTCCCAGACAACAAGCCCTTGTCTTTTTTATTTTTCTTCCCATTTCGGCTCTCATCACGCGCCTTACGTGCCGCTTCACGAGCGTCACGGGCCTTGATAGCCTTGCGGATGAGGTTAGAAGCCAATTCCCCATTTTCCATAAGGAAGAAGGTCAACTTATCCGCCACAATGCCATCCACAACTGGGCGAGCTAATGGACTTCCTAGTTTGTCCTTGGTCTGTCCTTCAAACTGGAGGTGTTCTTCAGGAACCAAGATAGAAAGAACGGCCGCTAGTCCCTCACGATAGTCTGAACCTTCAAGGTTTTTATCTTTTTCCTTGAGAAGCCCCGTCTTACGCGCATAGTCATTCATGACCTTAGTGATAGCAGACTTGAGTCCTGTCTCATGCGTTCCGCCGTCCTTGGTACGAACGTTATTGACAAAGGACAAAATATTATCTGAAAATCCATCATTGTACTGGAGGGCAACTTCTACTTGGAAACCATTATCTTCCCCCTCAAAGTAGAGAACTGGCGTCAAGGTCTCCTTGTCTTCGTTCAGATAAGAAACAAAGTCTTGTACCCCATTTTCATAGTGAAACTCAACAGACTCATCTGTGCGTTTATCCGTTAGAGACAAGGTCACATTTTTCAAGAGAAAGGCTGATTCATTAAGACGCTCTGAGATGGTATTGTACTTGAAGTCTGTCGTAGAGAAGATAGTCGCATCAGGCATAAACGTAACCTTTGTACCTGTCTTAGACTTAGGCGCTGTACCGATTTTCTTCAAAGTCGTAACAGGTTTGCCACCATTTTCAAAACGTTGCTTGTAGATTGCACCGTCACGAGTGATTTCTACCTCTAACCAACTAGATAGAGCATTTACAACAGAAGAACCAACCCCGTGGAGACCACCTGATGTCTTGTAGCCTCCTTGACCGAATTTCCCTCCTGCATGAAGAATGGTAAAAATAACCTCAACGGTCGGAATTCCCATAGCGTGCATACCCGTCGGCATACCACGTCCGTGGTCTTGAACCGTTAAACTGCCATCTTTATTGATTGTCACATCAATACGGTCACCAAATCCAGACAAGGCCTCATCGACCGCATTATCGACGATTTCCCAGACTAGGTGGTGGAGACCAGCACCATCGGTCGATCCAATATACATCCCTGGACGTTTTCGGACCGCATCCAACCCTTCTAGCACCTGAATGGCATCATCATTATAATTGTTAATATTGATTTCCTTTTTTGACACAAGGAACCTCCTATTCGTTCATCTTTACTATTCTACAGGTTTTCCAAGGATTTTGCAAAATTTTTCTTTCTCCGGTGTGACAATTTCAGAAGAGATTCTCTGCCTTTCTTCTCCATTTCATGATATAATAGGAGTATGATTACAATAGTTTTATTAATCCTAGCCTATCTGCTGGGTTCGATTCCGTCTGGTCTCTGGATTGGACAAATTTTCTTTCAGACAAATCTGCGTGAACACGGTTCTGGAAATACTGGAACGACCAATACCTTCCGTATTTTAGGAAAAAAAGCGGGAATGGCAACCTTTGTGATTGATTTTTTCAAAGGAACCCTAGCAACCCTTCTTCCAATTATGTTTCATCTGCAAGGCGTTTCGCCTCTTATCTTTGGACTTTTAGCTGTCATTGGCCATACCTTTCCTATCTTTGCAGGATTTAAGGGAGGCAAGGCTGTCGCAACCAGTGCTGGTGTGATTTTCGGATTTGCGCCTGTCTTCTGCCTCTACCTTGCGGTTGTTTTCTTTGGAACCCTCTATCTAGGTAGTATGATTTCGCTATCTAGTGTCACAGCATCTATCGCGGCTGTCATCGGAGTTCTACTCTTTCCACTTTTTGGTTTTATCCTGAGCAATTATGACCCTCTCTTCATCGCTATTATCCTAGCTCTTGCTAGCTTGATTATCATTCGGCATAAGGATAATATCACACGTATCCAGAATAAGACTGAAAATCTTGTTCCTTGGGGATTAAACTTAACCCATCAACATCCTAAAAAATAAAACGCCAGTTCACATTCTGAACTGACGTTTTTTTGTATGCTTATTTTGATTTGATATAGTTGATACCATCTGCTTTTGGTGCGACTGCTTTTCCAAAGAAGGCTGCCAAGACAAGAATTGTCAAAACATAAGGTGCGATTTGAAGATAAACCGCAGGCACTCCTTGTAGGAACGGCAATTGAGAACCGATAACAGCCAAACTTTGTGAAAGCCCAAAGAATAGACTAGAAAGCATGGCTCCGATTGGATTCCATTTTCCGAAGATCATCGCAGCAAGTGCAATAAATCCAGGTCCAACAATAGTTGTTACCGAGAAGTTAACTGAGATGGATTGAGCATAAATCGCTCCGCCAATTCCACCTAGGAAACCGGAAATAATAACCCCTAAATATCTCATCTTGTAGACATTGATTCCCAAGGTATCAGCTGCTTGAGGGTGCTCACCGACAGAGCGGAGACGAAGACCAAAGCGCGTTTTGAAGAGAATAAACCAAGCAAGGAACGAGAAGGCAATGGCCAGATAACCAAGTAAACTAGTTGACTTGAAGAAGATATCACCGATAACTGGGATATTTGCCAAGACTGGGAAATCAAAGCGTCCAAAAGTCTGACTTAGATTGTCGGTTTGTCCTTTGTTATAAAGAACTTTAACCAAGAAAACAGCCAAGGCAGGCGCCATCAAATTCAATACTGTACCGCTGACAACATGGTCTGCACGGAAATGAACCGTCGCTGCTGCGTGGATGATAGAGAAGAGGCCTCCAACCAATCCTGCTACAAGCAAGGATAGCCATGGAGTTGCTGCTCCAAATTGTTCTGCAAATTCAAGGTTAAAGACGACTCCAGAGAAGGCTCCCATAACCATAATTCCTTCAAGGCCGACGTTTACCACACCACCACGTTCAGAGAAAACACCACCGATACTTGTAAAGATGAGGGGGGCTGAGTAAATCAGCATAGAAGACACCAAGAGGGTGAGCAAGGTTGTAATAGACATCTTTACTTACCTCCTTTAACTTGTTTTTTCGGTTTGACAAAGCGTTCGATAAGGTAATGAACACTGACAAAGAAGATAATAGACGCTGTTACAATGCTGACAAGCTCAGACGGTACCTGCGCCGCATTCATACCAGGGGCTCCAACTTGGAGAACACCAAATAGGAAGGCTGCAAAGAGAATACCAATTGGTGAGTTGGCCGCAAGCAGACTAACCGCCATCCCGTTAAACCCGACAGCTAATGATGCCCCTTGAACATAGACATTCTGGAAGGTTCCAAGCCCTTCAACAGCACCACCAAGACCTGCCAAGGCACCTGAAATAATCATTGATAGTATGATAGTCCGTTTTGCAGAAATACCAGCGTATTCTGAAGCATGTGGATTAAGACCAACCGCACGGATTTCAAAACCAAGAGTTGTTTTCTTGAGCATGAACCAAATGACTGCAACGGCAATGATGGCAAAGAAAATACCAATATTCATCCGCGAATTACCAGTCAACTCAGACAACCAAGGTGTCTGATAGGTTGCATTAGCCCCAACACGAATGGTCGAATCTGTACTTTGCATGAAGTCTTTAGGAAAGGCATGGATAAAGGCATTTCCTACATACAAGACAATGTAGTTCATCATGATGGTTACGATAACCTCTGATGTCCCTAGATAAGCTCTAAGTATACCTGGAATCGCTCCGACAATCCCACCAGCAATCAAGGCAATCACGATAGTTGCTAGAATCATCAAGGGACGTGGCATATCTGGATGCGACAAGGCAAACCAACCACTGAGAATCCAACCTGCCAAAGCCTGACCAGGAAGCCCAACGTTAAAGAAACCGGCGCGACTGGCAACGGCAAAACCAAGACCAATCAGGATTAGAGGCCCCATAGCACGGAAGATTTCTCCAATCCCACGCAGACTACCAAAGGCTGTATAGAACAATTCTTCGTAGCCCCAAATAGCATCATAACCGAAGATCCACATAACAATGGCTCCGAGTAAAATTCCTAGGAAGACAGAAATCAAGGGAACCGAAATTTGTTGTAATTTTTTAGACATCACTCTTCTCCTTTCCCAAGTTTCCACCCGCCATCAAGACACCTAGTTCTTGTTTATTGGTTGTTTCTGGTGATACAATACCTTGAATCTTACCATCGTGGATAACGGCAATACGGTCTGAGACGTTTAAAATCTCATCCAACTCAAAGCTGACAACAAGGACAGCCTTCCCGTTATCACGCTCTTCAATCAAGCGTTTGTGGATATATTCAATGGCACCGACATCCAAACCACGAGTTGGTTGGCTGACGATAAGGAGATCAGGATCTCGATCAATTTCACGAGCAATAATTGCTTTTTGTTGATTTCCTCCTGAAAGTGCAGCTGCAGGAACAAATTCACTGGCAGCACGAACATCAAACTCTTCCATTAACTTTTTAGCATAAGAAGTAATATTTGAATAGTTCAAAATTCCATTTTTACTATGTGGTTCTTTATAGTAGGTTTGAAGGGCAATATTTTCAGAAATCATCATTTCCAAAATCAAGCCATCACGGTGGCGGTCTTCTGGAACGTGCCCAACACTTAGTTCTGTAATTTGTCGTGGGTGCAAGCCTACAATTGAATTTCCTTTTAGCTCAATGCTACCAGATTCAACCTTGCGAAGACCTGTAATGGCTTGAATCAGTTCAGACTGACCATTTCCATCAATCCCCGCAATACCAACAATCTCTCCAGCACGAACATCCAAGGACAGATTTTTAACAGCTGGGACACCGCGGTTTTCATTGACCACCAAGTCTTTAATAGACAAGACCACTTCTTTTGGTTGAGAGGCTTGTTTCTCTGTTTTAAAGGAAACAGAACGTCCCACCATCATTTCTGCCAAATCAGCATTGGTAGCCCCTGCAATTTCGACGGTTTCAATTGATTTCCCACGACGGATAACTGTAACACGGTCAGAAACTGCTCGAATCTCGTCCAACTTATGGGTAATCAAGATAATTGATTTTCCTTCTTTGACAAGATTTTTCATAATAGCCATCAACTCATCAATTTCTGATGGAGTCAAAACAGCCGTTGGTTCGTCAAAGATAAGGATATCAGCCCCCCGATAAAGGGTTTTTAAAATTTCTACACGTTGTTGGGCTCCAACTGAGATATCTGCTACCTTGGCAGAAGGGTCAACAGCTAAGCCATAACGTTCAGAAAGAGCCTTGATTTCTTTGCTAGCTCCAGCGATATCTAGCACACCATTTTTAGTCAATTCACTACCTAAAATGATGTTTTCAGCCACTGTGAAGGCTTCTACCAACATAAAGTGCTGGTGAACCATTCCGATTCCCAAGCTAGCCGCTTTAGATGGTGAATCGAGATTGACAACTTGACCGTTGACCACAATTTCACCACTAGTTGGTTCAAGAAGCCCTGCTAACATGTTCATGAGCGTGGACTTACCAGCCCCATTTTCTCCTAAAAGTGCATGAATTTCACCTTTTCGTAGGTGCAGGTTGATTTTGTCGTTGGCAACAAATTCACCAAACACCTTGGTAATATCACGCATCTCAATGACATTTTCGTGTGCCATGTGCTCTTCCTTTCAGAGTCTTATTTTATTTCAATAAAACTTGCTAGTTTGTCTAGTAGCAAGCTTTACTGAGACAAAATGACTTTGTCTCAACTCTTAAAAAGCGGCCGATGGCCGCTTCCTAAGAAATAACTTCCATCCATTATTTTGCAGGAACTTTTACGCTTCCATCAAGGATTTTAGCTTTTGCATCTTCAACGGCTTTTTTACCTTCTTCAGAAAGGTTAGTTGTTACCAAGTCAACCCCTTTATCTTTCAATGAGTAAACGATCACTTGACCGCCAGGGAATTCACCTTTTTCTGCCTTGTTAGAAATATCTTTTACAGTTGTACCAACTTGTTTCAAAGTAGATGCAAGAACAAAGTTTGATTCTTTGCCATCTTTAGAAGTGTATTTACCTTCTGCTTCTTGGTCACGGTCAACACCGATAACCCAAACTTTTTCATTTTCAGGACGGCTTTCGTTGAGTGATTTTGCTTCTGCAAAGACACCAGCACCTGTACCACCAGCTACTTGGTAAACAATATCTGCACCGGCTGCGTATTGTGCAGCTGCAATTGTTTTACCTTTAGCAGCATCACCAAATGAACCAGCGTAGTCAACTTGGACTTTGATAGATGGGTCTACTGACGCAACACCAGCCTTGAATCCTGCTTCAAAACGAGAGATAACTTCTGACTCCTGCCCACCTACAAAACCAACTTGTTTTGTCTTAGTTGTTTTTGCTGCAGCTACACCTGCAAGGTAACCTGACTCATTATCAGCGAAAGTTACGCTCGCAACATTCTTTTGATCTTTAATCACATCATCAATCAAGACATAGTTCAAATCAGTGTGCTCTGCTGCTGCATCTTTAACTGCATTGTGAAGGGCAAAACCAACACCAAAGATTAGGTTGTAACTTCCAGCCGCTTGTTGCAAGTTGTTAGCGTAGTCAGCTTCACTTGTTGATTGGAAGTAAGTGAAACCGTTATCTTTTGAAAGATTGTGTTCTTTACCCCAAGCCTGCAAACCTTCCCAAGCTGATTGGTTGAATGATTTGTCATCAACACCACCAGTATCAGTGACGATTGCTGCTTTTGTCTTCACATCAGAAGATGAATCTGCCTTACGAGAAGAGCGGTTACCACATGCAGCAAGTCCAACTGCTGCCACTGCTACTAGGCCAAGACCTAGCCATTGTTTCTTGTTCATTACTGAACCTCCTAAATAAGATGTGCAACGATGTTGCAAGTATGGATTGGTTGGCCACAAGGACCGTGCCACTCAGAGAGCGACTCAGACTAATTTAAGTCTGTAAAAGAGTATGGAAGTAATTCCCCGACCGTCATCTCGACCGTCGATTTATCTTTTGCGACTAAGGTCACTTTTAGATCTTGTTCAAAAAATTCGACCATTACTTGGCGACAAGCACCACATGGTGAAATCGGTTTTTCAGTTTGACCATAAACAATCAGCTCTGAAAATTCTCTTTGCCCTTCGGAAACTGCTTTAAAAATCGCTGTTCTCTCTCCGCAATTGGTCAAAGGATAGCTAGCATTTTCGATATTCACTCCCGTATAAACAGTTCCGTCTTTGGCTACTAAAACTGCTCCGATAGGAAAGTGAGAATAGGGCACATAGGCTTTCTTGCTTGTTTCAATTGCTAGTTCAATCAACTCAGTAGTCGCCATTAGCCAATTCTCCTTTTAAAATGGCTACCCCAGCTGACGTTCCAATACGGGTCGCCCCAGCTTCCACAAAGGCAAGAGCATCTGCATAAGAACGAGCTCCGCCAGCAGCCTTGACTCCCATATCAGGTCCAACTGTTTCACGCATTAATCTAACATCTGCTACCGTAGCACCACCAGTTGAAAAGCCAGTTGAAGTTTTTACAAAGTCAGCTCCAGCTTTTTGAGCTAATTGGCAAGCCACAACTTTTTCTTGGTCTGTCAGAAGGCAAGCTTCAATAATGACTTTCACTAACTTGTCACCACTTGCTTCTACTACTGCGCGAATATCCAACTCAACCAAATCAAGATTACCTGATTTGAGAGCTCCAACATTGATCACCATATCAATCTCATCTGCACCATTTTGGATAGCTTCCTTGGTTTCAAAAGCTTTCACAGCTGAAGTTGTTGCCCCCAAAGGGAAACCTACTACTGTACAGACCTTGACATCTGTGTCTTCAAGCCCTTTTTTAGCATGTTCAACCCAGGTCGGATTAACGCAAACACTGGCAAAATCATACTCTCTAGCTTCAGACAACAAACAATCAATTTGATTTTCTGTCGCATCTTGTTTCAAAAGTGTATGATCGATATATTTATTTAATTTCATATTCGGATTCTCCTGCAGTTTATGAGATTATTTCTATAATTTCTCGTAAACTTTGCACGCTATCATTTATTTTAACATATTTTTGAAAATCTGTAACTAGCTGAGGAGAAATTTTTCCATTTGTGTATACTTTTGCAACAATTTCTCCCTTTTGAACGGAATCTCCAACTTTCTTTTCAAAAACAATTCCTGTTTCATAGTCTAAGGCATCAGACTTGACTGCACGGCCTGCCCCCAGTCTCATAGCATAAAGCCCAAATTCCGTAGCTGGAAGAGCTGAAATGACACCCGTTTCCTGAGCAGGGATTTCCACTACATGGGCTACATTTACAGGACGATAGAGGTCTTCCAAGTCTCCACCTTGGGCTCGGACCATTTCCTCAAACTTAGCCAGTGCCTTACCATTTTCAAGATGTTGGCGAACTTCTTCAACTGTTTTATTTACATTTGCCAAGCCAAGCATAATTTGAGCCAATTCACAGATGAAGTGGGTAATATCCTGACGGCCTTGCCCTTGTAAAATCTCCAATGCTTCAAGGATCTCCAGACGATTTCCAATCGCTCGTCCCAAGGGCTGACTCATATCCGTAATGACTGCTACCGTCTTTCGACCAACTGCCTTACCAAGCTCCACCATGGTTTGAGCCAATTCACGCGCCTCATCAACCGTCTTCATGAAGGCACCCTCACCGACAGTCACGTCTAGCAAAATAGCGTCCGCCCCTGCCGCAATTTTCTTGCTCATCACCGAACTCGCAATCAAAGGAATCGTGTCAACAGTTGCGGTCACATCACGTAGGGCGTAGAGAAGCTTATCCGCTTTGACAAGCTGGTCTGATTGCCCAATGACAGATACACCAATGTCCTGAACTTGATTAATGAAATCCTCTTGACTACGTTCTACTTGATAGCCCTTAATGGACTCCAATTTATCAATCGTTCCGCCAGTATGACCGAGACCACGACCACTCATTTTTGCTACAGGCACACCAAAGCTAGCAACAAGAGGAGCTAAAATCAAGGTCACCTTATCACCAACACCACCCGTAGAATGCTTGTCAACCTTAACCCCATCAATAGCGGATAAATCAAACTCTTGCCCTGTCTGAACCATTTTCATAGTTAGGTCAGAGATTTCTCGAGTCGTCATTCCTTTGAAATAAACAGCCATAGCAAAAGCAGACATCTGATAATCAGGGACAGTTCCTGACACATAGCCTTCTACCAGCCATTCAATTTCACTCGAAGTCAATTCTTGACCGTCTCGTTTTTTTTGGATTAAATCAACTGCTCTCATTCGTTCACACTTCTAAGGATATAGTATCCCTTATCTTTTTTGACGATTTCACAATTGCCAAACACATCTTCCATCTTGGACTTGGCACTTGGAGCCCCTTGTTTCTTCTGGATAACGATTGTTAAATCCCCACCAGTTTCCAAGAAATCTTTACTTTTCTCAATGATTTCATGAACCACTTGCTTACCTGCACGGATAGGGGGGTTGGCAATGACATGGTCAAATTTCCCTTCAACTTGTTCATAGATGTTAGACTGGAAAATCGTAGCTGCCACTTTATTTCGTTCAGCATTTTGTCGTGCCAAATCCAAGGCACGATTGTTGATGTCGACCATGGTCGCCTGAACTCCATAAGCCTTAGCTAAGGACAAGCCCAAAGGTCCGTAACCACAGCCTACATCAAGGACAGTTTCTCCTTGGTTGACCTCAAGACACTTGAGCAAGAGTTGACTTCCAAAATCAACCATTTTCTTGCTAAAAACACCCGCATCCGTTAAAAAGGTCATTTTTTGTCCCAACAATTCTACTCGCAACTCATGAATATCGTGAGCAGCGTCAGGATTTTCTGCATAATACATTTTACTCATGAAACTATTTTACCATAATTTAACGAAATATTAAATCGTTTCCAAGTAATTTGACAATACGATGTAGTTTGTTATTATTTTTCTAATCGAAAGAAACTTTTTCTATCAGATACTAGATGTTTTTAGTCCCAAAATATGCTATACTAAGATATCGAATCAGAAAGACAAACTTATGACCAACGAATTTTTACATTTTGAAAAAATCAGCCGCCAGACTTGGCAATCGTTACATCGAAAGACAACACCTCCTTTGACAGAAGAGGAATTAGAATCCATCAAGAGTTTTAATGACCAGATTAGCTTGCAGGATGTTACCGATGTCTATCTTCCCCTAGCCCATCTCATCCAGATTTACAAGCGTACCAAGGACGATTTGGCCTTTTCAAAAGGGATTTTCCTTCAACGTGAAAGCAAATCTCAACCTTTTATCATTGGGGTTTCTGGGAGCGTTGCCGTTGGAAAATCCACAACCAGTCGCCTACTTCAAATCCTACTGTCCCGTACACTTACAGATGCTAGGGTTGAGTTGGTAACAACTGATGGCTTTCTCTATCCCAACCAGACCTTGATTGAGCAAGGGATTCTAAATCGTAAGGGATTTCCTGAAAGCTATGATATGGAAGCTCTTCTCAACTTCTTAGACCGCATCAAAAATGGACAAGATGTAGATATTCCTGTCTATTCTCATGAAGTCTACGACATCGTACCTGAGGAAAAGCAAAGCGTCAAAGCTGCTGATTTTGTCATTGTTGAGGGAATAAATGTCTTTCAAAATCCACAAAACGAGCGTCTCTACATTACTGACTTCTTTGACTTTTCCATCTATGTTGATGCTGCAGTTGATGACATCGAGAGTTGGTATCTGGACCGTTTCTTGAAGATGCTGAGCCTAGCCCAAAACGACCCTGATAGCTACTATTATCGTTTTACACAAATGCCGATTGGGGAAGTGGAATCCTTTGCCCATCAGGTCTGGACCAGTATCAATCTCACAAATCTACAAAATTATATTGAACCAACTAGAAATCGTGCAGAAGTGATTCTTCATAAAACAAAGAACCATGAAATCGATGAAATTTACTTAAAAAAATAATTTTCCCTTGTCAAAACGTAAGTTTTCAGATATAATGGTATAGTTAGTAAATATGGAGGTAAGAACATTGGCAAACATTAAATCAGCTATCAAACGCGCTGAATTGAACGTTAAACAAAACGAAAAGAACTCAGCTCAAAAATCAGCTATGCGTACTGCTATCAAAGCTTTCGAAGCAAACCCATCTGAAGAACTTTTCCGTGCTGCTAGCTCAGCTATCGATAAAGCAGAAACTAAAGGTTTGATTCACAAAAACAAAGCAAGCCGCGACAAAGCTCGTCTTTCAGCTAAACTTGCTAAATAAGAAACAGTCCATAGAGGCTGTTTTTTTGTCCTCAAATAGGAAAAGGTAGAAAATGAAAATCGCAATTATCGGATATTCTGGTGCTGGTAAGTCAACTCTAGCCGAAAAGTTGTCTCACTGCTACTCCATCCCAAAACTTCACATGGACACACTCCAATTTCAACCTGGTTGGCAAAACAGTGACCGTGAATGGATGTTGGATGAGATGAAAAATTTTCTCACCAAGCATGAAGCTTGGGTTATTGATGGTAATTATTCTTGGTGTTTCTATGAGGAAAGAATGCAGGATGCTGACCAAATCATCTTTCTTAATTTTTCGCCATTGACCTGTCTCTTTCGAGCCTTTAAACGATACCTCACATACCGAGGCAAGGTCAGGGAAAGTATGGCTAAGGGATGCCCCGAGCAATTCAACTGGGAATTTATTCGTTGGATTCTCTGGGATGGGCGGAGCAAATCCGCTAAGGAACGCTACAAGTGGATTCAAAAAAACTATCCAGATAAAGTGGTCATCCTCAGATCACAAAAAGAGATAGACCAATTTCTAGATAAGAAAAGGAAGTCCTCCAATTCATAAAGAAGGGCTTCCTTTTTGGCTATAATTATTCTGCAATCAAGGTTTCCAAACCAACCTTCATCATATCGGTGAAGGTATTTTGGCGTTCTTCTGCAGTCGTGTCTTCATCTGGATTGACCAAACTATCAGAAATAGTCATGATAGAAAGGGCATCAACATGGTATTGAGCAGCAAGATAGTAAAGAGCTGCTGCTTCCATTTCCACAGCCTTGACTCCCCATTTACCAAGTTCGATGTTCTTTTCAAAGTAGTTTGAATAAAAGACATCAGATGACAAAACGTTCCCAACATGAGTTGTCATACCGAGATTTTTGGCAATATGATAAGCCTTATCCAACAAATCAAAGCTAGCGATTTGTGGGAAATCGTACTGTGGCCAGTCATTGCGGATGATGTTAGAGTTGGTTGCAGCTGCCTGCGCCAAAACCAATTCACGGACATGAACATCTTCATTCAAAGAACCAGCAGTTCCCACACGAATCAATTTCTTCACACCGTAGTCAACAATTAACTCACGCGCATAAATCGAAATAGATGGCATCCCCATCCCAGTTCCCATGACTGATACACGGTGGCCCTTGAAAGTACCAGTGTAACCAAACATGTTACGCACTTCGTTAAAACAAACAGCATCTTCAAGGAAATTCCCCGCAATAAACTTAGCACGAAGAGGATCCCCAGGAAGAAGAATTTTATCAGCAATTTCACCCTGCTGAGCAGCAATATGGATAGACATAATATAACATACCAAACCCGTCAAAAAGCAAAGGGAAAATAGGAGTTGGGTGCAGTGAGCGATGCTCGCTAGACCAACTATCTTTTTCCCACTGCTTTTAGGGTGGGTTCAATTCCTTTCTTTCTTAATTTTGATGATATTGAGAAGATTAGAGCGGCTTTTATTCAAATCCGAACTCCCTTCTCTTCTGAGTTTTTAGAAAAGTTTTCCGCTCGTGTTCAAATCAGAACACACGCTCTACCTTTCTTTTTTGTATATTTAGGATAGCGACAGAGAGCAAAGTAAAAATAGAAAACTGACGAAGCATCTCAGAGGCTAGACAGTTTATCTTTTTTACACCGTTCTCCTCCCGTATTCAGTTCAATGAATACAGTTAACCCATCCTTTCTTTTATTGTTATGAAAAGTTTTCCGCTCGTGTTCAAATCAGAACATCTCGCTCTACCTTTCTTTTTTATTTTTATATTTCATAGCTAGGAAAAATCGGATTCAATCAAGATTCCAATAGGCCTACTTCATTTTTATTAAAACAGTTATTGATAAACTGACAATAGTTTTTAATCTTTTAAGTTAAATCCTTAACTAGAAGAAATGGGCATTTCCTACCTAATTACTTTATTCTTTGACTTCTGACACAGTATGCTAGCACAAGGAAAGCGGTCTAACATTTTTGCAAATTCATAGGCTAAAACAGCTGTTACTAAGAGATACGGAAGAGAATCTATACCTAGCCCAGTGAAACCTATAACTAATCCGGTTGCAGAAATGGGTGCCCTCAAGGTCACAGATAAAAAGCAAACAGATCCCAAAAGTAAAACGGTTGGCTGACTGTCCAAACCTAGAATCACGCCCAAGAGACCAGCTCCAGCCATCCCCAAGGCAAAAGATGGTGTAAGAGTACCACCATAGGCCCCTGCCCACAGGATAATAAGAACGACCACTGCTTTTAGGAAAAACATGAGAAGCACTGTTTGACCACTGCTACCATTTAAAATTTCCTGAGCCATCATGCGTCCATTGCCAAGTAGATGTGGAAAGGAACTTGCAAGACCAACAAGAAAAAGAAAAGCTGAGGGCAATGTGAGAAGTATTCGTTTATCTTTTATTCTGTTTGAAGACGCTGCCTTACTTAAGCGACCAAAAAGCCAAGCTAGTGGGGTTAAGAAAAGAAGTAATAAGGGAATAATCCATATTTCCTTTAATGACCATGTGATGGCTGGAATCTGGTAGAGAGTCTGATCTGAAATAACCAAGCCTGCTATATAGGTTGAAACATAGGTAGTCAAACCGACTAAGACAAATCGTTTAATAGATAGAGCAATTCCTAGAGTTTCAAAAACAAAGAAAACACTTGTTAATGGAACCTGATAAACAGCCGCTAAACCAGCACCAGCACCACAAGCAAGGAGAAAGATACGATCCTTCATAGACAGTATACATATTTTTCCAATTTGTCCTCCAAATAGAGTTCCAATCTCTCGTGGTGCAGCTTCTTTGCCAATAGGTGCTCCCCCTCCAACTGCAATGATCTGCCAAATTGAATGAAATAGCTGTTTTAGAAAATGAAGCTTGTATTGTGAAGTCTCATCCTTCATCTGAGCTTTGATGGAATAAATCTTCGACCCTTTTTGCAAGAAATACCAGACCAAGGATGAACCAAGACCCACGATTATTAAACTTAGTCCTATCCGTGAGGAGGAAACTCCATCTGTCAAAAATCCACTATGATGCTCTGACTGACCAAAAGCTAGCTCCTCCACCATCTCTAAAAGATAATGGAGAACTATACCAGATAAACCCGAAACTATTCCTTGCAGAATTACTGCTATGAATAATCTAAAATTATAAGGGATTTTTCGAAAAATACTCCTCAATTCTATTAACATGATTACAATTCTGCAAGAATCGCTTTAAGCAAGCCTTTGAAGTCGCCTTTGACACGTTCGGTTACTTCTACAACTTCTTCGTGGTTGAGTTCTTCTTGGAATCCAGCTGCAAAGTTAGTAATACATGAAATTCCCAGAACTTTCAAGCCTGAGTGGGCTGCCACAATAACTTCAGGAACAGTCGACATACCAACTGCATCTGCTCCCAGTGTCTTATAGGCACGAATTTCTGCTGGGGTTTCATAAGTCGGACCAGTAACACCGATATAAACACCTTCGTCAAGCTTGATACCAAGTTTCTTAGCCACTTCATGGGCAGTAGCACGGTATTCTGGTGTGTAGGCCTTAGACATATCTGGGAAACGAGGACCAAAATCATCCAAGTTTTCACCCATCAATGGATTTTGCCCCGTCATATTGATATGGTCTGAGATAGCCATCAAGGTACCAGGACCAAATCCAATACCACCAGCTGCATTGGTTACAATGACACCTTCACATCCGAGAACTTTCATGACACGAACTGGGAATGTCACCACTTCCAGAGGATTTCCTTCGTAGAAATGGAAACGCCCTTGAAGAGCTAAGACCTTGCGACCTGCCAGTTCCCCATATACTAATTTACCAGCGTGACCGACTACTGTTGAACGGCCCCAGTTTGGAATCTCAGCATAGTCTACTACAACTGGATTTTCGATTTCTTCTGCCAATTCTCCCAGTCCTGACCCAAGGATTAGACCGAACTCAGGTGCTTGGATTCCCTTGTTTTTCAGAAAAGCAGCTGTTTCTTGGATCTTATCTAAAAATGTCATTGTGTATCTCCTTTATTATTTTTTAGCATTTGACCGATTTTGTCAAAAGTTTTGGCAGTACGAATGGTGATGTTGCGATAAAAAGGCATCTTGAGCAAGTACTTATGATAGGCAGTTGCATAGAAGGATTCCTCAGAGAATTTCCCCCAGAAAATCCCAAGTCTTCCAAAATGAACGATTTCATCTTTCAATTCCAAACTTTCAACTGTCTCAATGACTTGAGCCACATCCAATCCCTCCGTGTAAAAGAGGACATCCTTTCGTGCCAAATCTTTGGTCCACCAAGCTGGTAGATTCTCCACTTCTACTTCATAGTCTTCTTGACTCAGTAAAGAAAAACTTTGAATAAATGGATAACGGACTTCAAAGAAAGCCTCTAACTTTTCAATCAATTGGGATTTTGAGTCTGTCGAAGTAAAGAAAACATTGCCACTGTTGATGTAGGTCTCAACCTTTTCCAGTCCGAAGTCTGTCAATTCTTGACGAATCTCCGCCATAACGACCTTATTCTTACCACCAACATTGATGCCTCTCACTAGCAAAGCATAGCGAGTCATCTTACACCAATTTATCTAAGAAACTTTCCCCAATCATGGCAGTTTGAACACCAAAGTTATCCGCAACTGTCGCTGAGATATCTGCAAAATGTCCGACTGGTAGCAAACCGTTCCCTTTAAAGGCAGGGCTATAGGCCAATAATGGAATATATTCACGAGTGTGGTCTGTTCCTGCGTAAGTTGGATCGTTCCCGTGATCCGCAGTAATCAAGAGAAGGTCATTCTCTCTCATGGCTGCGATAATTTCAGGCAAGCGTTCATCAAACTCATGCAAACAATCACGGTAACCATGAGCATTGCGACGGTGGCCGTAAAGGGCATCAAAGTCAACTAAGTTTGTGAAGGAGAATCCTTTTTCAAACTCAGCAAGGCCCATAGTCTTCAATAGTGTATCAATTCCATGGCTATTTGACTTGTTATGGCCCATGTCGTGGTTGATACCAGCACCGTTAAATATATCATTGATTTTACCAACAGCGTAAGTATCGATACCAGCTTCATTCAATTTATCCAAAACAGTCGGTGCAAATGGAGAAACGGCTAAGTCACGACGGTTTGCTGTACGAGTGAAGTTTCCAGGCTCACCAACATAAGGACGGGCAATGATACGACCTAGAAGGGCAGGACGCTCAAGTGTAATTGAACGAGCGTATTCACAGATACGGTACAATTCGTCCAAAGGAATAATATCTTCGTGGGCAGCAATTTGCAAAACAGGATCAGCTGAAGTATAGATAATCAACTCTCCAGTTTCCATTTGACGTGGTCCAAAATCATCGATAACAGCTGTACCTGAGTAAGGTTTGTTGGCTTCACGAATGACCTTACGTCCTGAAAATTCTTCAATTTTCGTCAAGATTTCTTCTGGGAATCCATTCCAGAAAGTATCGAAAGGTTCTGTAATGTTAAGGCCCATGATTTCCCAGTGTCCAGTCATGGTATCCTTACCAAGAGATACTTCTTCCAATTTTGTTGCATATCCTGTTGGATTGCTTTCTGCAGGTACAGTCTTAAGAGGAGTTTCTCGAGGAATATTTCCTAGACCGATTTTAGCCATGTTTGGGACATTCAAACCAACTGTTTTTGAAATGTGTCCCAGTGTGTCAGAAGCTCCATCTGGAACCCCTGCATTGACAAAGTTATTAGCATCTGGTGCAGCACCGATTCCTACAGAATCTAGTACCACCAAGTGAATACGATTAAATTTTGGCATAGTATGTCTCCTTATTACTTAGATTAGTTTGCTTTTGTTGAAGTTAAAATCTGAACTCCATCTCGTCCAGCAACGATGACCTTATCCACCATTTGGTTGAATAAGCCATGCTCCACGACGCCAACGACATGGTCCAATTCTTGCCCGAAGGCAATTGGATCTTCAATGACATCCAAGGCAAGGTCAATGATAAAGTTCTGCATATCGGTCACAAAACGTTGGCCGTCTTTTTCACGGAAACTTGGTTTGTAGCCAGCTCGCTCAAAACGACGAAAGACCTGTTCTGCGCCATACTGAACCACTTCCACAGGCAATTTAAAAGCACCTAGTTTGTCTACCAGCTTGCTTTCATCCACCACCCAAATATATTCTTTTGAGGGCGTTGCCACAACCTTCTCCATCAGAAGGGCACCACCACCACCTTTGATTCCATTAAAATGACTATCCACTTCATCCGCCCCGTCGACTGTCACATCGACAAAGTCTACTTGGTCAATAGACTTGAGCGGGATATTAAGCCCTTCAGCCTGTTTACTAGTCACACTAGAAGTCGTTACAGCTGTAATCTGCAACCCTTCTTCCTTGATCCGACGACCGATTTCTTCGACAAAATAATAGGCAGTAGAACCCGTTCCCAGTCCGACAACCATCCCATCATTGACAAACTCAGCAGCCTTGATGCCTGCCATTTTCTTCAGATTTTCCACTCAAACACCTCCATTAAAGAGCTACTTTTATTATAACATGTATCCGTTTTTATTTCATGGATACACTAGAAAAACCCGAACATTTTTATTTTTATGTCCACCTTGTTTTGGTAGTTAGAATCTTAGATATGAGAACTTGTAGATAAAACAGGTCCTAGCCAAAAGCAGCAACAGTTGATTTTTTATCATAAAGATGGTTAAATAGTTAAGTACAGAAAAGGAGAAATAGGATGAACCCATTAGATTTGTTTAATCAAGTAAAAGAGCTAATCGAAACAAAAGATTTCGAAGCTGCAAAAACATTTGTTGCAGAAAATCAAGAACAGCTTGGAGAATACTTCTCTCAAGCTCAGCAGTTGATTTCTGGTTCTGAAGGTCTAGATGGCCTCGTTGGAAAGATTAAAGGATTTTTCTAAAAGATATAAAGGCGTCTGAAACGATCAGGTGCCTTTTTGAGATATTTTTTTCATTATTTTGGGAAGATGACTGCTGATTTCCGTCGGCAAGACCACATAATGTTCTTGAGCTAGTTCTTGAGCAATAGCTGAATGAAGATGGGTCGCTACTGTCACACATTCGTAGAGACTGGCCTGTCGAAATTGGCCTGCAAATCCTGCGATCATCCCAGCCAGAGTATCTCCCATTCCCCCAGTCGCCTGATAGGGACCACCAACCTGTAACTGGTAATAATCAGATTGGCCAACTTGCCAAATACGAGTAGCTGGACCTTTCTCCACCAAAATTGTTCCTTGATGCAAGGAAGTCAGGGCACTAGCGGTTGTAGCTTCGCTTTGATTCTCAATAGCAATACCAGACAGCTTTTCCCACTCTTTTTGGTGGGGAGTTAGGATAAGCTGGTTAGACAGAAATGACAAACTTGTCCTAGCAAGAATAGTCAAAGCACCCCCATCTACAATCAAAATCTGATTCTTTTTTAAGCTAGCAAAGACCTGTTTGACTAGATCTTCTCCAAAGGCATCGTCTCGTAAACCAGGTCCCAGTAAGACAACTTCTGCCTTCTCCAATTGCTCTTGTAACAATTGCTGGTCTTGAAGAGAAAAGGCCATAGCCTCAGGTAAATGGCTGTGCAGAGCTGGAATATTTTCCCTGTCCGTTCCGACGGTCACCAATCCTGCACCGCTTTTTACAGCTGCTAAAGTAGCCATGATAATGGCACCACCATAAGGATAAGTCCCACCAAGCAATAGCAGACGACCGTAGTCTCCTTTATGACTGGTACGAGAACGCTCAATAATGACTTTTTCTAGTAAGGTTTGATCAATCACTTTCATAGTTTTTTCCTCAACTATCCTTTATCTGATTGTTTTAAAACAACTTGATAGACTTTCTTAGTCCACTCTTCTAAGTCTTCTCCAGCATAGTCAAGATAATGCACCCTATCTTGTATTTTAGTTGGAATAATATTTTCAAATTGGCTCTTATTATGAGTTGGAATAATGCAAATATACAACTCACTAAATAAATTCAACATGTCCTTAATTTTTGCAACATGGTAGCCATCAAAAATATAACCAGTAACTTTAATCAAATCTGTATAGATAAAATGAAAACTCACTCCAGGAATAAACTTGTCTTGTAATTCTTTCTCTGAAGGAGCTCGACCTAATAAACGCTCCATCGCTAATCGATAACCAGAACTTGTATTTGACCACCCTAACATGACATAGTCAAAATAATCTATCGGATCCGATGCAGCATTTCTACTATCCAAAACCAACTCCTCAGCATCTCGCCCAAAGGCTTTCACAGCAGATAAGAGCTGACCTGTTTTAAAGATAGAAATCGCTGCATCTATAGTCGTAGTATGACTACAGTAGTCTGAAGTCACTAACCTCTTATGTAGATCATAAGTCGAGGCTACTCTTTTATCTGTAGGGGTAAATGGTGGCAGAAAGGGATGCTGACAGATGTAATCTAAAATTTCTTTTTTTAAACAAGAATCAGCACACTCAATACTTGTTTGACGTTTATGAAGTTTTTCGTAAGCTATAAATTTAGCAATTTTTTCTAATTCCCACTCTTGAATATTTGGATAATCAATTAGTGCTAAGTAGTATATTCCATCCCATTGTAAACTATACTCCCCATTATAAATTTTTAAAATCATCTAATCACCTCACTCCATTATACAACAAAAAGGAGGCACACACCTCCTTTTGTAATCTTATATCTAAAATTTAATATTCATTTCTGCCATTTTAAATATAGTTATAGAAAATACACTCTCTTCAGCGAATGTTTCTCTTATTTTCTATCCAATGTCCGAAGTGCTGCCTGATAGGTTTGCTCCATCAGCATGGTAATGGTCATAGGACCGACACCTCCAGGAACTGGCGTAATATGGCTAGCAAGTGGGGCAACTGCCTCATAATCAACATCCCCACAGAGCTTACCATCTTCATCGCGGTTCATCCCGACATCGATGACAACTGCACCTGGTTTTACAAAGTCAGCAGTCACAAACTTGGCACGACCGATTGCAACAACCAGAATATCTGCTTTAGCAGCCACCTTGGCAAGATTATGAGTACGTGAATGGGTCAAAGTCACTGTAGCATTCTTTGCCAAAAGAAGCTGGGCCATAGGTTTTCCAACAATATTGGAACGACCGATGACGACCGCATTTTTACCTTCCAAGTCAATCCCGTATTCATGGAACATTTCCATAATTCCTGCAGGTGTAGAAGGAATCATGACTGGATGACCAGACCAAAGACGCCCCATGTTTAGGGGATGGAAACCATCTACGTCCTTTTCAGGATCAATAGCTAATAAAACTGCCTCTTCGTCAATATGTTTTGGTAATGGTAACTGGACCAAAATTCCATGCCAAGCTGGATCTTGATTGTATTTGGCAATCAAGTCTAACAATTCCTCTTGAGTAATGGTATCTGGAACTCGCACAACTTCACTACGGAAACCAGCCGCAAGGGCTGACCTCTCCTTGTTCCGAACGTAGACTTGGCTGGCAGGATTGTCCCCAACCAAAATCACTACCAAACCAGGTAATAGCCCCGTTTCTTCCTTTAATCTTTCAGTCTTTTCAGCCAGCTGTCCTTGTAACTTAGCTGCTAGAGCCTTTCCATCAATAATCTGTGTCATATCACTTCTCTTTTCTTTCAAATATCTTCCATTATACCAAAAACTGTTGGTCCCCTCTAACACTTCTTTCCTAGGCTATCTTATAGTTTCAAACTATAAGAAAAAGCTCGAGTCGAGCTTTTCATTAATCTATACTTTACATGTAATGCTAGCTACAAATAGCTCCACAAAGCTAACTTATAAAACCTTACTCAAGAAGTCCTTAGTTCGTTGTTCTTGGGTTTGTTCAAAAATCTGTTCTGGTGTTCCGTCTTCAACAACCACACCGTCTGCCATAAAGATGACACGGTCTGCCACTTCACGAGCAAATCCCATCTCATGTGTTACGATAACCATAGTCATCCCTGACTTGGCAAGATCTTGCATAACAGCCAGAACTTCTCCAACCATCTCAGGGTCCAAAGCTGAAGTTGGCTCGTCAAAGAGCAAAACATCAGGTTCCATAGCTAAACCTCGCGCAATAGCAATCCGCTGTTGCTGCCCACCTGACAAACTCTGTGGATAAGCAGCTGCCTTATCTGGTAAACCAACTTTTTCCAAAAGTTCCTGAGCTCTCTTCTCTGCAACTTCCTTCCTTTCACCTTTAGTCTTGATAGGAGACAAGGTGATATTTTCCATCACAGTCATATTAGGAAAGAGATTAAATTGTTGGAAAACCATCCCCATCTTCTCACGCATGGCAAAGAGGTCATTCTTCTTGTCCGTAATATCAACTCCCTCAAAGATAACCTTCCCTTTGGTTGCTTCTTCCAACAAATTCATAGAACGAAGCAAGGTAGATTTCCCGCTTCCTGAAGGACCGATAATAACAACAACTTCACCTCTTTTAATCTCGAGGTTGATGCCCTTCAATACTTCATTCTTTCCAAAGGATTTATGTAAATTTTCAATTTTTATCAAGGTTTCTGTCATTATTTTTTATCTCCTTGTCCCATACGTTTTTCAAAAGCTTTCAAGGCTACTGTCAAAATAGAAGTCATAATCAAGTAATAAAAGGCTGCAAATAAAAGTGGTGTTAAAGGTAGATAGGTTGTTGTAGAAACTGTTGTAGCCCCATTCCACAACTCCATGACACCGATAGCTGATAAGAGGGAACTATCCTTGATAATAGTGATAAATTCGTTCCCCAATGCTGGCAAAATATTTTTGATAGCTTGTGGCAAAATCACATAGCGCATCGCATTTTTAGGACGAATCCCTAAAGAATAGGCCGCCTCTAACTGCCCCTTAGGAACCGCATTAATTCCGGCACGAACAGTCTCAGAAACATAAGCACCACTGTTCATTGAGATAATCAAAATCCCTGGAATCAGACGAGAAAGATCAACACCCAAAATCCCAACCTGAATAGTCGGAGCATTGATGTGCATAAGGGCAAAGGCAATCATAATCTGAACCATCATCGGTGTCCCGCGGAAAATCCAAACGTATAAGTTGGCAAGCCAAACAAGCGGTTTAAACTTTGAACGTTGCCCAAAAGCCAAGACAACCCCCAAAATAGTTCCCAAAAAGACAACACAGATAGAAATGAGAACCGTCACGACAGCCCCATAGTTAAAATAAGGTAAATACTTTGGTAAAAAAGAAAAATTCATAGTCACACTGCTTTCTAAAATAGAATACTGTATGATTATAACATGAATTGAATTAAAATTCAAATCTTTTGTCTAATTTATTCAAAAAATCTTTCAGCTGGTAGAATTAGCGAGAAATCTTAGTTTTTTCTAGTCAATTTGGCCTCCTTTATGGTAAAATAGTAACGATAAGAAATGAAGGAGAATCAAAATGGAATCACATTTGGTTAGAATCATCAACCGCCTTGAAGCAATGGCAAAAGACGGCGGAAATTTAAAACGTAATTTTGAACGCGAAGGAGTTGTTGTTGCAGAAGTTGCATACAGCCACGACGAAGAAAACGGCTCAATCTTTACCCTTCGTGATGTCGAAGCTCGCGAAACTTATACGTTTGACAGCATTGACTTGATTGCAATGGAGATTTACGAACTCCTTTACTAATACAAAACAAGCTGGGTTACACCCTGCATGTCTAACCAAAATCCTTTTTGTCTCACAAATAGGATTTTTTTAGTCCAAATTCACAAAAATTTTCATTATAACAACTTCTCAAAGCTGCAATCTTTTTACTTGCTTTACACCCCAATCCTGTTATAATGAGAGTATAGAAATTTGACTATTTTTGACCTTTAAACGGGTCAGCCTAAAGAAAGAAATGAGGTAGATGTATGCTTTGTCAAAACTGTAAAATAAACGACTCAACAATTCATCTTTATACCAATCTTAATGGAAAGCAAAAACAAATTGACCTCTGTCAAAACTGCTATAAGATTATCAAAACAGATCCTAATAATAGTCTCTTCAAAGGTATGACAGATTTGAACAATCGTGACTTTGATCCTTTTGGTGATTTCTTCAATGACCTAAACAATTTTAGACCTTCTAACAACACTCCTCCGACTCCCCCAACCCAATCAGGTGGAGGTTACGG